>NZ_CP126144.1:0-10000 GCF_030127045.1 Neobacillus sp. 114
GTGGAAAATATTGCGGATCTTTGGCATGCGGCCCTTGCCAATATAGAGAAAAAAATCAGCAAACCGAGCTTTGATACTTGGCTAAAATCAACAAAGGCTCATTCCCTTCAGGGCGATTTGCTTGTCATCACAGCGCCAAATGAATTTGCCCGCGATTGGCTGGAGGAACGCTATTCTCAGCTAATTTCAGGAATTCTTTACGATATTACAGGGGAAGAATTAGCTGTAAAGTTTATCATTCCGCAAAATCAGAAGGAGGAGGAGCTTGAAATCCCGACACCGCCAAAAAAGGCGAAAAAGGATGAAGAGCATAACGATTTTCCTTCTAATATTTTAAATTCAAAATATACATTTGATACTTTTGTAATTGGATCCGGAAACCGCTTTGCCCATGCTGCTTCGCTTGCCGTTGCGGAAGCCCCGGCCAAAGCATACAATCCCTTATTTATTTACGGAGGCGTCGGATTAGGAAAAACGCACTTAATGCACGCGATCGGTCATTATGTTTTAGATCATAATCCTTCAGCTAAAGTAGTTTATTTATCATCAGAAAAATTTACAAATGAATTTATTAACTCGATTCGTGACAACAAGGCTGAGAATTTCCGCAATAAATATCGAAACGTGGATGTCCTCCTAATAGATGATATTCAGTTTTTGGCTGGAAAAGAATCAACCCAGGAGGAATTTTTCCATACCTTTAACAGCCTACATGAAGAAAGTAAGCAAATCGTCATTTCCAGTGACCGGCCGCCAAGAGAGATTCCAACCTTGGAGGACCGCTTGCGTTCACGCTTTGAGTGGGGCTTAATCACAGATATCACCCCTCCAGATTTGGAAACGAGAATTGCCATTTTGCGAAAGAAAGCGAAGGCAGAGGGCCTCGATATCCCTAATGAAGTGATGCTGTATATTGCGAATCAAATTGATTCCAACATTCGTGAGCTTGAAGGGGCACTTATCCGAGTTGTCGCTTATTCTTCGTTAATCAATAAGGATATCAATGCTGATCTGGCAGCGGAGGCATTGAAGGATATTATTCCTTCCTCTAAGCCAAAGGTAATTACCATTCATGATATTCAAAAGATTGTTGGCGAACATTTTAGCATTAAG
Source organism: Neobacillus sp. 114 (assembly GCF_030127045.1). Classification (NCBI taxonomy): domain Bacteria; kingdom Bacillati; phylum Bacillota; class Bacilli; order Caryophanales; family Bacillaceae; genus Neobacillus; species Neobacillus sp. 114. The sequence goes on from NZ_CP126144.1 coordinate 1,114, forward strand.
CTTGAAGATTTTAAGGCGAAAAAGCGAACAAAGTCAATTGCTTTCCCTAGGCAGATTGCCATGTACTTATCTCGTGAATTAACCGATTATTCTTTGCCGAAAATAGGAGAAGAATTTGGCGGCCGTGACCACACCACCGTTATTCATGCTCATGAAAAAATTTCAAAGCTGCTGCTAACTGATTCTCAACTGCAGCGGCAAATTAAAGAACTAAATGACCTGTTGAAAATTTAGACCTATTGTGAATAACTTCCGAGAATGTATACACAGTCTGTCCACATGTGGATAGGCTGTGTTTCCTTTGAAAAAGCTAGTTATCCACATGTTAACAAGCCCTACTAGTACTTCTACTAATTTTTTTAAAAAAATATTATATGTAATTGCGTTAAAAAATATTCCTAAAACGGAGGATTTAAACATGAAATTTATAATCCAACGCGACCGCTTAGTTCAAAGTGTCCAGGATGTAATGAAGGCTGTCACATCGAGAACAACCATTCCAATCTTAACGGGGATTAAAATCACCACAACAGACGAGGGAGTAACCTTAACTGGAAGTGATTCTGATATTTCCATTGAATCATTTATCCCTAAAGAAGAAGCCGGCGATGAGATTGTAGAAATTAAACAAACAGGCTCCATTGTTTTGCAGGCGAAGTTTTTTAGCGAAATCGTGAAAAAGCTGCCAACAGATTCTGTCGAAATTGAGGTATTAAACCACCTGCAAACCGTTATTCGTTCCGGTAAATCAGAATTTAACCTGATTGGTTTGGATGCAGAGGAATATCCACACCTGCCACAGATTGAAGAAAATAATAAGTTCCATATTGCTACTGACCTATTGAAGGCAATGATCAGACAAACTCATTTTGCGGTGTCCACATCTGAAACACGGCCAATCTTGACAGGTGTAAACTGGCGAATTGAGAATGGCGAATTAACCTGTATTGCAACAGATAGCCATCGCCTTGCACTCCGCAAAGCAAAAGTAGAAATGGAAACGAGTGACAGCTACAACGTTGTCATTCCAGGAAAAAGTCTGAATGAACTTAGCAAAATTATTGATGACTCGAATGAGCAAATTGATATTGTCATTACCGAGAATCAAATTTTGTTTAAAGCAAAGCACCTTTTATTTTTCTCAAGATTATTGGAAGGAAACTATCCCGATACATCAAGATTGATTCCGAATGAAAGTAAAACGGATGTTACTGTCAACACAAAAGAATTTTTACATGCAATTGATCGTGCTTCCCTTTTAGCACGCGAAGGCAGAAATAATGTTGTTAAGCTTTCTACGATTGAGGGAGGAATCATTGAAATCTCCTCAAATACTCCAGAAATCGGGAAGGTTGTCGAAGAAATCCAAAGTGAATCCATTGAGGGAGAAGATTTAAAAATTTCTTTCAGCGCTAAATACATGATGGATGCGTTGAAGGCTCTTGAAGGAACGGATATTAGAGTGAGCTTTACTGGGGCGATGCGTCCATTCCTGATCCGCCCTCTTCATGATGAAACGATTTTACAGCTTATCTTGCCGGTAAGAACGTACTAAACATATATAAGCTATTATTCATAGGCCGCCTTTCTTCCACTGGCGGTCTTCTTTTTGACAAACATAAGTTTATTTTTGGTTTCCTTTGTAACTGTTCCGTTTTTTTAGTAAAATAAAGTATTGAGACTTTTTAAGAATTAGGTGATGCGGATGCCTGAAAAAATAAAGCTCGAAGCTGAATTTATAACATTGGGACAGTTCTTGCAGATTGCCGATGTTATTTCTACTGGCGGAATGGCCAAGTGGTTTTTAAGTGAGCATGAAGTTTTTGTAAATGGCGAACAGGATCAAAGAAGAGGAAGGAAACTTCGCGCCGGTGACAAAGTCCAAATTCCCGGTATTGGAGAATTTGTGATTACCGAATAGGTAAAGGACGAGAAGTCAATGTATATTGAATCATTATCGTTAAAAAACTATCGCAATTATGAAGAGTTATTTATTGAATTTGAAAATAAAGTAAATGTCATATTAGGTGAAAATGCCCAAGGGAAAACCAATGTGATGGAATCCATCTATGTTTTGGCCATGGCTAAATCCCACCGGACCTCCAATGATAAAGAACTTATTCGCTGGGACGAGGAGTATGCTAAAATAGAAGGTAGGGTTCAAAAACAGTACAGCTCATTGCCTTTACAATTAGTTATTTCAAAAAAGGGAAAAAAAGCACGACTTAATCATATTGAGCAGCAGAAATTAAGCCAGTATGTCGGGAATATGAATGTTGTCATGTTTGCTCCTGAGGATCTTAATTTGGTAAAAGGAAGTCCTCAGGTGCGCAGGCGATTTATTGATATGGAAATTGGCCAGATATCCCCTATTTACTTACATGATATGAGCCAATATCAAAAAATACTTCAACAGCGCAATCATTATCTGAAAATGCTTCAGATAAAAAAACAAACGGATCAAACAATGCTCGAGATCTTAACAGAGCAGTTTATTCAAGTTGCTGTAAAGATTATTGCGAAGAGATTTGAATTCCTTCACTTGCTTGCAAAATGGGCTGGTCCGATTCATAAAGGGATATCAAGGGGCCTGGAAACACTTGAAATCAACTATAAACCTTCCGTAGAGGTATTAGAAGAACAAGAGTTGTCGAAAATGGTAACATGCTTTGAAGAAAAGTTCGGAAAGGTGAAGACAAGAGAAATCGAACGTGGTACTACCCTATTTGGCCCACATCGGGACGATTTATTGTTTTTCGTAAACGGAAGAGATGTGCAAACGTTCGGATCACAAGGACAGCAGCGGACGACTGCGCTGTCGGTAAAGCTCGCTGAAATTGAATTAATTCAGGCGGAAATTGGTGAGTACCCTATTTTACTGTTGGATGATGTGTTGTCGGAATTAGATGATTATCGGCAATCTCACTTATTAAATACCATCCAGGGTAAAGTTCAAACCTTTGTTACCACAACCAGTGTTGATGGAATAGACCACCAGACATTAAAGGAAGCCTCAACCTTCCAGGTTTCGTCCGGTATTATTCAGAAAGTAGATTGAGGTGGAACATGTATATTCATATCGGGGAAGATCTCAATATTAGGGCAAAGGATATTATCTCCATATTGGACAAAGATAGTGTGAAAAATTCTGAGTTGGCTGGGGAATTCCTGCAGCGGCATCAGGATAAGGTCATCAACCTCTCAAAAAATCCTTTTAAATCAGTTGTGATTACATTTGACAAAGTGTATTTGTCCCCGATAGCCTCCGGAACGTTAAAAAGACGTTCCAGCCAAATGCATTTACAAGAATTTTAATAGCATAATAATTTTTCAAAAAATAAGGATTTATTTGGCAGAAAGTGCAGGTGAATCAAGTGACAATGGATCAAAAAGCAGTTCAGGAGCAGGCATATGATGCCAATCAGATACAAGTGTTGGAGGGCCTAGAGGCTGTGAGGAAAAGACCGGGTATGTACATCGGTTCAACAAGCGGAAAAGGGCTTCACCATCTTGTTTGGGAAATCGTTGATAATAGTATTGACGAGGCACTTGCGGGCTACTGTGACGAAATCAATGTCACGATTGAAGAAGATAACAGCATTACGGTAAAGGATAATGGGCGCGGTATTCCGGTCGGCATCCAAGAAAAAATGGGCAGACCTGCCGTTGAGGTCATTATGACAGTTCTCCATGCCGGAGGAAAGTTTGGCGGCGGAGGCTATAAAGTTTCAGGCGGCCTGCACGGTGTTGGTGCATCGGTTGTTAATGCCCTATCTACTGAGCTGGAAGTCTATGTACATCGCGACGGTAATATTCACGAAATAAAATTTGAACGCGGCAATGTCGTTTCTGAACTAAAGGTGGTTGGTACAACCGACAAAACCGGAACCATAACCCATTTTAGGCCGGACGGAGAAATTTTCACAGAAACACTTGAATATGAATATGACATTCTGGCAACACGCCTTCGTGAACTCGCATTCCTTAACCGAGGAATCAAAATCACCATAGAAGATAAGCGTGTCGAAAATAAACGCAATGAGTATCATTATGAGGGCGGAATTAAATCCTATGTTGAGCATTTAAATCGGACGAAAGAGGTCATTCTTGAAGAGCCTATCTACATGGAGGGCGAAAAGGATGGAATCAGCGTTGAGGTTGCCCTGCAATACAATGAAGGCTATACAGATAACATCTACTCATTCGCCAATAATATTCATACGTACGAAGGCGGAACCCACGAATCTGGTTTCAAAACGGCTTTAACGAGGGTTATTAACGATTATGCTAGAAAAAACAACCTGATTAAAGAAAGCGACGCGAACCTTTCCGGTGAGGATGTTCGCGAAGGCCTGACAGCGATTGTTTCGATTAAGCATCCGGACCCGCAATTTGAGGGGCAAACAAAAACTAAACTCGGAAATTCTGAAGTCAGGGCGATAACAGATACCGTTTTTGCTCAGCATTTTGAAAAGTTCTTGTTGGAAAATCCGATGGTTGCTAAAAAGATTGTCGATAAAGGTCTAATGGCGGCAAGAGCAAGGCTCGCTGCCAAAAAGGCAAGGGAATTGACTCGCCGCAAGAGTGCGCTAGAAGTATCTAGTTTACCCGGGAAATTGGCAGACTGCTCTTCTAAAGACCCATCAGAAAGCGAATTGTATATCGTTGAGGGTGACTCAGCGGGTGGTTCGGCGAAACAAGGACGCGACCGTCATTTCCAAGCAATCCTGCCGCTTCGCGGTAAGATTCTGAACGTTGAGAAGGCACGTCTTGATCGGATTCTTTCCAATAATGAAGTCCGGGCAATGATTACAGCCATTGGCACTGGTATTGGTGAGGATTTTGATATTGGAAAAGCCCGCTATCATAAAGTCATCATCATGACGGATGCGGACGTCGATGGCGCCCATATTCGTACGCTGCTGCTGACCTTCTTTTACCGCTATATGAGGAAAATTATCGAGGCTGGTTATGTATATATCGCCCAGCCGCCTCTTTACAAAGTGCAGCAGGGAAAACGGGTGGAATATGCCTATAATGACAAGGAACTTGACAAGGTTTTTGCCGAGCTGCCAAGCCAGCCTAAGCCTAATATTCAGCGCTATAAAGGTTTGGGAGAAATGAATCCTGAACAGTTATGGGAAACAACCATGGATCCAGGTTCGAGAACGATGCTTCAGGTAAGTCTAGAAGATGCGATCGAAGCGGATGACACCTTCGATATGCTGATGGGCGAAAAGGTCGAACCACGCCGGAACTTTATCGAAGAAAACGCTCAATACGTGAAAAATTTAGATATATAACATAAATGAAAACTCGCCAATTGGCGGGTCCGATAGGACGAAGATAGAGGTGTAGTTGAATTTATGCGTTAGGAAATTATAAATGTGTGAAAATTTACAATTTCCTATTAGCTAAAAAAAGGGAAAAAGGGTAGAGGTGTCCACTATCCTCCTTTTTTATTTTAGGTGACACCCTAACAGGAGGTACCAATTATGGCTGAAACACCAAATTCTCAAGTAAAAGAAATTAATATTAGCCAAGAAATGAAATCCTCGTTTCTTGACTATGCAATGAGTGTTATCGTTTCACGTGCCCTTCCGGATGTTCGTGATGGCCTGAAGCCGGTTCACCGCCGTATTCTTTATGCTATGCACGATCTAGGAATTCATGCAGACAAACCATATAAAAAGTCAGCCCGTATTGTCGGGGATGTTATTGGTAAGTATCACCCGCATGGTGACTCCGCTGTTTATGAAACCATGGTCCGGATGGCGCAGGATTTCAACTATCGCTACATGCTTGTCGATGGCCACGGAAACTTCGGATCGGTTGATGGTGATGCGGCTGCGGCGATGCGTTACACTGAATCAAGAATGTCGAAAATCTCAATGGAATTATTAAGAGATATTAACAAAGACACGATTGATTATCAAGATAACTATGATGGCGAGGAAAGAGAACCGGTTGTCTTGCCAGCGCGGTTCCCTAACCTATTAGTGAACGGTACAACTGGAATTGCCGTTGGGATGGCAACCAACATCCCGCCTCATCAGCTCGGCGAGACTATCGATGCTGTTTTGGCAGTCAGCCATGACCCTGATATTACCACTCAGGAGCTGATGGAGATCATCCCGGGGCCTGATTTCCCTACTGGAGGGATCATCTTAGGCCGCAGCGGCATCCGCAAGGCATATGAAACAGGACGGGGCTCCATTACTATACGAGCAAAAGTAGAAATTGAACAAAAATCCAACGGTAAAGAGGTCATTATTGTTAATGAGCTTCCCTACCAGGTAAATAAAGCAAAACTGATTGAAAAAATAGCGGAATTGGTCCGTGATAAAAAGATTGATGGCATCACTGACCTGCGCGATGAATCAGACCGCCGCGGAATGCGGATTGTCATTGAAGTTCGTAAGGATGCCAACGCCAATGTTTTGCTGAATAATTTATACAAGCAGACGGCGCTGCAAACCAGCTTTGGAATTAACACCCTAGCGCTTGTGAATGGGCAGCCAAAGGTGCTAAGCCTAAAGCAATGTTTAGTCTATTATTTAGACCATCAAAAGGTAGTCATTCGCCGCCGTACTGCATTTGAATTGCGTAAGGCCGAAGCAAGGGCACATATTTTAGAAGGTCTGCGAATCGCACTTGACCATATTGACGCTATCATTACGTTAATCCGCAACTCGCAAACGACAGATATCGCCCGTGAAGGGTTAATGACCCAATTTAATCTTTCAGAAAAACAAGCCCAGGCCATCCTTGATATGCGCTTGCAGCGTTTAACAGGCTTGGAAAGAGAAAAGATTGAAGATGAATATCAGGAGCTTGTAAAACTCATTGCAGAGTTAAAAGCCATTTTAGCGGACGAGGAAAAAGTCCTTGAAATTATCCGCGAAGAACTTCTTGAAATCAAAGAACGTTTCAATGATAAACGCCGCACTGAGATTGCAGCAGGCGGAATTGAAAACATAGAGGACGAGGATTTGATTCCACGCGAAAACATCGTCATTTCATTAACCCATAACGGTTATATTAAGCGTCTCCCTGTCTCCACGTACCGCGCACAAAAACGCGGTGGCCGCGGAATCCAAGGTATGGGCACCAATGAAGATGATTTTGTCGAGCATTTGATCACGACTTCAACCCATGATACGATTCTTTTCTTTACCAATAAGGGGAAGGTCTATCGTTCCAAAGGATATGAAATTCCGGAGTACGGCCGCACGGCGAAAGGCATTCCGATTATCAATCTGCTGGGTATTGAAAAAGGTGAATGGGTAAATGCAATTATCCCTGTTGAAGAATTCGTGGACGATTGGTACCTGTTCTTTACCACAAAAGAAGGTGTCTCCAAGCGGTCACCGCTGTCATCGTTTGCCCATATCCGGAATAACGGACTAATCGCCATAAGTCTGCGTGAGGGCGATGAGCTTATTTCTGCCCGTATGACTGACGGCAGCAAGCATATTATTATCGGTACAAAAAAAGGTATGCTGATCCGCTTCCCGGAAACAGATGTCCGTTCGATGGGCCGCACCGCTACAGGAGTAAAAGGCATTACCTTGGACAACGATGATGAGGTTGTCGGCATGGAAGTGCTTGAGGAAGATAATGAAGTGCTGATTGTAACGAAAAATGGCTACGGAAAGCGGACTGCTGCTTCTGAGTATCGCATTCAAGGCCGCGGCGGGAAAGGTATTAAGACCTGCCATATTACAGATAAGAACGGTGACCTTGTCTCGATGAGAGCGGTAACCGGTGAAGAGGACTTGATGCTGATTACAACAGGCGGGGTCTTGATTCGTATCGATGTAGCCGGCATTTCCAAAATGGGCCGGAATACACAGGGTGTAAAACTAATCAGCCTTGGCGATGAAGAGAACGAATATGTGGCAACCGTGGCTAAAGTAGAAAAAGAAGAAGTTCAGGAAAATGAAAATACAGAGGAAACAGAAGAAAACGCATCAGGTGAAAACCCAGATGTGAATACCACTTCTGATGAAGAATAATCATAAACGGAGCACTGAAATAGGTGCTCTGTTTTCTTTATTTAACATTACTTTTGAATTTATTATATTTATATAGTAAAAAAATGATTAAAACATGTTGACTTTAACTTAAACGGGTGATATATTTATAAAGTCGCTTCTGAGCGATAGAGAAATTGACCTTTGAAAACTAAACAAACAAAAACGTCAACAAACAATAATATTCGTTTCGTTTGAAACGAAGCCAACGTAACATTTTTGAGCTAATCAACTCAACTTTATTGGAGAGTTTGATCCTGGCTCAGGACGAACGCTGGCGGCGTGCCTAATACATGCAAGTCGAGCGAATCACTGGGAGCTTGCTCCTGGTGATTAGCGGCGGACGGGTGAGTAACACGTGGGCAACCTGCCTGTAAGACTGGGATAACTTCGGGAAACCGGAGCTAATACCGGATAATTTCTTCCCTCACATGAGGGAAGGTTGAAAGTCGGTTTCGGCTGACACTTACAGATGGGCCCGCGGCGCATTAGCTAGTTGGTGAGGTAACGGCTCACCAAGGCGACGATGCGTAGCCGACCTGAGAGGGTGATCGGCCACACTGGGACTGAGACACGGCCCAGACTCCTACGGGAGGCAGCAGTAGGGAATCTTCCACAATGGACGAAAGTCTGATGGAGCAACGCCGCGTGAGCGATGAAGGCCTTCGGGTCGTAAAGCTCTGTTGTCAGGGAAGAACAAGTATCGGAGTAACTGCCGGTACCTTGACGGTACCTGACCAGAAAGCCACGGCTAACTACGTGCCAGCAGCCGCGGTAATACGTAGGTGGCAAGCGTTGTCCGGAATTATTGGGCGTAAAGCGCGCGCAGGCGGTCCTTTAAGTCTGATGTG
>NZ_CP126144.1:12500-30000 GCF_030127045.1 Neobacillus sp. 114
GGCTAAACGTATCACCGAAGCTGTGGGTGGACACCTTATGGTGTCCGCGGTAGGAGAGCGTTCTAAGGGCGTTGAAGCTAGACCGTAAGGACTGGTGGAGCGCTTAGAAGTGAGAATGCCGGTATGAGTAGCGAAAGATGAGTGAGAATCTCATCCACCGTATGCCTAAGGTTTCCTGAGGAAGGCTCGTCCGCTCAGGGTTAGTCGGGACCTAAGCCGAGGCCGAAAGGCGTAGGCGATGGACAACAGGTTGATATTCCTGTACCACCTCTTTATCGTTTGAGTGATGGGGGGACGCAGGAGGATAGGGTAAGCGCACTGCTGGATATGTGCGTGTAAGCAGTTAGGCTGGTGAATAGGAAAATCCGTTCACCTTAAGGCTGAGCTGTGATGCCGAGGGAATTATAGTACCGAAGTTCCTGATTCCACACTGCCAAGAAAAGCCTCTAGCGAGATAAAAGGTGCCCGTACCGCAAACCGACACAGGTAGGCGAGGAGAGAATCCTAAGGTGAGCGAGAGAACTCTCGTTAAGGAACTCGGCAAAATGACCCCGTAACTTCGGGAGAAGGGGTGCTTTTTGGGGTGAATAGCCCCGAAGAGCCGCAGTGAATAGGCCCAGGCGACTGTTTAGCAAAAACACAGGTCTCTGCAAAGCCGCAAGGCGAAGTATAGGGGCTGACGCCTGCCCGGTGCTGGAAGGTTAAGAGGAGGGGTTAGCGCAAGCGAAGCTCTGAATCGAAGCCCCAGTAAACGGCGGCCGTAACTATAACGGTCCTAAGGTAGCGAAATTCCTTGTCGGGTAAGTTCCGACCCGCACGAAAGGCGTAACGATCTGGGCACTGTCTCAACGAGAGACTCGGTGAAATTATAGTACCTGTGAAGATGCAGGTTACCCGCGACAGGACGGAAAGACCCCATGGAGCTTTACTGTAGCCTGATATTGAATTTTGGTACAGCTTGTACAGGATAGGTAGGAGCCTGAGAAGCCGGAGCGCCAGCTTCGGTGGAGGCGTCGGTGGGATACTACCCTGGCTGTATTGAAATTCTAACCCGCACCCCTCATCGGGGTGGGAGACAGTGTCAGGTGGGCAGTTTGACTGGGGCGGTCGCCTCCTAAAATGTAACGGAGGCGCCCAAAGGTTCCCTCAGAATGGTTGGAAATCATTCGCAGAGTGTAAAGGCACAAGGGAGCTTGACTGCGAGACCTACAAGTCGAGCAGGGACGAAAGTCGGGCTTAGTGATCCGGTGGTTCCGCATGGAAGGGCCATCGCTCAACGGATAAAAGCTACCCTGGGGATAACAGGCTTATCTCCCCCAAGAGTCCACATCGACGGGGAGGTTTGGCACCTCGATGTCGGCTCATCGCATCCTGGGGCTGTAGTCGGTCCCAAGGGTTGGGCTGTTCGCCCATTAAAGCGGTACGCGAGCTGGGTTCAGAACGTCGTGAGACAGTTCGGTCCCTATCCGTCGTGGGCGCAGGAAATTTGAGAGGAGCTGTCCTTAGTACGAGAGGACCGGGATGGACGCACCGCTGGTGTACCAGTTGTCTTGCCAAAGGCATCGCTGGGTAGCTATGTGCGGACGGGATAAGTGCTGAAAGCATCTAAGCATGAAGCCCCCTCGAGATGAGATTTCCCATAGCGTCAAGCTAGTAAGATCCCTGAAAGATGATCAAGTTGATAGGTCAGAGGTGGAAGCGCGGTGACGTGTGGAGCTGACTGATACTAATCGATCGAGGACTTAACCAAAATCGAAAAGCGGAAGCGGCCGGTTAGCAACGTATGGCCTGGAGGGCTTTGACTGAGATAAAGGAAACACGATGAGCGATAGCGAATCGATGTTGACTTATCGTAGGGGAAAGACCGAAGGACACTAGTTGCTGGACGCTGGAGCTAGACAATTATCAAAGTAATATGACGAACTCGTTCTTATAAACTTCTTCTGCATTATCTAGTTTTGAGGGAATGAAACCTCTAATTCAATAGGTCCGGTAGCAATGGCGAGAAGGTCACACCCGTTCCCATCCCGAACACGGAAGTTAAGCTTCTCAGCGCCGATGGTAGTTGGGACGCAAGTCCCTGTGAGAGTAGGACGCTGCCGGGCAAGCAAAAAGACAACTATTTTCAGGTTGTCTTTTTTTTGTTGGTTATTTATGCTTGAATGATGCATGAGAACCGTCCCCGTGCCTCACTTTCCCATCAAGTAGTCAAAGACTAGAAACGGCCCTTTTTTTAGTGTGATGTGTAAAAAGGTTTCGATGAAAGGGTAGTCGTGGTTTGGCATCATTTTGGTTAGTTCGCTCCACCATTCTGTTTCATAACGGGCGATCATGCTTAAGTTGTATAACAATAAATAGTGGATCAGTAGTTCCGGGAAGTTGAAAAGCTTCCCTTTGTTTATTGGAAGTGTCCAGCACCCTTCTTCCATATGAAATTTAAAAGGGGAAATGGCTGATACGGTATTGTTTTTCAAAATTAAATGTATTCCTTCATCATCAGAGAATTCCACCTCATTAGCAAATTTAGAGGCTAGAAACTCTTTAAATCGACTCTCGGTCATATGATAGGTATCCAGTATTTTCTCGGGAATATGGAGCTGGCTGCCGTTGCTTTGTAATTTTTCAAAGCTGTTTTTCCTCATAAGTATGAAGAATAACTCATCGAGCTCAGGTATAAGCTGTAGTAATTCCTCCATTAGGACTTTTTCCCCTTCAAGCTGTTTCATGTGAAACAATTTTTCTGACATAAATGGAAAAAGTCCGTTTTTTTGTAATTTCACTTCATCATGAAAAAATAAATAATTTTGCTTTTTTCTTTTTCTAGTGGAGACACCGTGTGCCAATACCGCTGTTGTTTCTGGATATGATGGATCTACGGTTAAGATACAGGCTTTTATTAAATGGACAAGGCCATAGAAAAGCAATATAGGTTTAATAACCAGCGGGGCTTTTTCTGCCTGTTCATAATAGATTTGCCCATGTTCGAGATAATATAAAAAGGCATATCCATTTTCATAGCTCTTTTGTTCAGGATTCTCAATATTCCTCTTTAGATAGCTATTTTTCAAATAGTGCTGACAGTATTCTGCTGAAAAAAAGCATGAGTAGCTTTTCCAGCCTTTAAATGGCGTATTCAAAGCGGATCACCTTTTTCAGAAAAATCTTACTAATATTTCTTCCTTGACAGTATTTTGTCCAATTGATAACCTACAAATAATATTTTTTGACCTGGAGGCTGTTAATATGTGGGAAAGTAAGTTCGCAAAAGAAGGTTTAACGTTTGATGATGTATTATTGATTCCTGGCAAATCAGAGGTACTGCCACGCGACGTGAGTTTGCAGGTTGAGTTAACTCCTGCGGTAAAGCTAAATATTCCAGTTATAAGTGCAGGTATGGATACAGTCACGGAATCTGAAATGGCAATTGCTATGGCCCGCCAAGGCGGTCTTGGGATTATCCATAAGAACATGACCATTGAGCAGCAGGCCGAACAGGTTGAAAAGGTTAAGCGTTCAGAAAGTGGCGTAATTACTGATCCGTTTTTCTTGACTCCTGAACACCAAGTATTTGATGCAGAGCATCTAATGGGGAAATATCGTATTTCAGGTGTTCCAATCGTTAACAACATGGAGGAACAGCGTCTGGTTGGCATTATCACCAACAGGGACCTTCGGTTTATTCAGGATTACTCTTTCAAGATCTCTGATGTTATGACGAAGGAAAATCTGATTACGGCTCCAGTTGGGACAACCTTGAAGGAAGCTGAACAAATTCTTCAAAAGCATAAAATTGAAAAGTTGCCTCTTGTGGATGATCAGGGAGTGCTAAAAGGTTTAATCACAATTAAGGATATTGAAAAAGTGATTGAGTTCCCAAATTCCGCAAAGGACAGCCAAGGCCGTCTATTGGCAGGAGCTGCAGTTGGGGTGACAAGCGATACGATGAAACGGATCGACAAGCTCGTGAAGGCTAACGTAGATGTCATCGTAGTCGACACCGCACACGGGCATTCCAAGGGTGTGTTGGATACTGTAAAGCAAATTAGAGCTGCCTACCCTAACCTTGCGATTATTGCCGGAAACGTAGCCACTGCAGAGGGTACCAAGGCCCTAATTGAAGCAGGAGTAGATGTCGTTAAGGTTGGAATTGGTCCAGGTTCAATTTGTACGACACGCGTTGTTGCGGGTGTCGGAGTACCGCAAATAACAGCTGTTTATGACTGTGCAGGTGAAGCCATGAAACATGGGAAAACGATTATTGCTGACGGTGGTATTAAATACTCTGGTGATATCGTCAAAGCCTTGGCAGCAGGCGGACATGCCGTTATGCTGGGAAGCATGCTTGCAGGGGTAACAGAAAGCCCAGGGGAAACAGAAATTTTCCAAGGACGCCGCTTTAAGGTGTACCGCGGCATGGGTTCTGTGGCAGCGATGGAAAAGGGTTCTAAAGACCGTTATTTCCAAGAGGACAATAAAAAGTTTGTCCCAGAAGGCATCGAAGGCCGCCTTCCATACAAAGGACCATTGGCAGATACCATTTATCAATTAGTCGGCGGCTTACGCGCTGGTATGGGCTACTGTGGTACGAAAAACCTAGAAGAATTACGAATGAATGCCCAATTTGTCAAAATGACAGGTGCTGGCTTGCGAGAAAGCCACCCACACGACGTTCAAATCACCAAAGAAGCACCAAACTACTCAATGTAAATAAAAAGCGCAGGAGCAGACTTTCCGTCTGCTCCTATTTTTATCCTAAGTTGATTGGAGCGGAAGGGGCGAGACTCCTGCGGGAGTACGGGGCAGGGGAGACCCCGCAGGAGCTTTAGCGACGAGGAGGCTCCCCGGCACGCCCGCGGAAAGCGAGCCCCTGGAGTGGAAATCAACGGATTACTGTGAATAAAGACCTATCTATTTCTAGCAGTCTATCAAAATTGGCAATAAGATGCTTCGATGCTCTCTCTATGATTTATAAAGCAGTTATGTTAAAATAACCAAAGTGTAAAAAATCTTGGAGGGCGTTAATGTGAATAAACATGTTTTTAAAAAGTATCTTGCCAGTGCAATGGCTGTTATTTTGTTCTTCAGCCTTTTTGCCGGCATGGGCCAAGATAAAGCGGAAGCAGCAGCAGCGTTAAACATCAACGCGGACGGTGCCATATTAGTTGATGCTGAATCAGGCAAAGTGTTATATGAAAAAAATGCTGATAATGTCATGGGGATTGCCAGCATGACAAAAATGATGACTGAATATCTGTTACTAGATGCCATTAAACACGGAAAAGTGAAATGGGATCAGGAGTATAACGTCAGTGATCTTGTTTATAAAATTTCCCAAGACCGCGCATTGTCGAATGTTCCATTGCGCCAGGACGGCACATATAAAATCCGCGAGTTGTATGAAGCGATGGTCATTTATTCTGCCAATGCAGCAACGATTGCTATTGCCGAAACAATTGCCGGGTCTGAAACCAATTTTGTGAAAATGATGAATGAAAAAGCCAAAAGGTTAGGCTTAAAGGATTATAAATTTGTAAACTCATCAGGCTTAAATAATGCCGAATATCGCGGCATGCATCCGGAAGGCACCGGTGAAACGGAAGAAAACGTCATGTCTCCAAGAGCGGTGGCGAGTCTTGCCTTCCACCTAATCAATGAATATCCCGAAGTATTAAAGACGGCAAGCATTCCGAAGAAAACATTTCGTGAAGGCACTTCTGACGCAATTAATATGATTAACTGGAACTGGATGCTTCCTTCTTTGGATTATGGATATAAAGGTGTCGACGGACTTAAGACGGGTACCACAGATTTTGCCGGCTATTGTTTTACCGGGACTGCCAGTCGTGATGGCAAACGGTTTATCACTGTAGTGCAAAATGCCAAAGACGCGAGCGGCAAAGGGGACTATAAAGCCCGCTTTGACGAGACTAAGAAAATGTTTGACTATGCATTTGCCAATACAACAAAAGAAACTATTGTACCGAAGCATTATCAGGTAAAGGGCCATAAAACGATACCTGTTATTAAGGGCAAGAATGACCAGGTAAAAGTTTATACAAAGTCAGCCATCAATATGATCATTGAAAATGGCGAAAAGGAAAACTATAAGCCGATACTGGTATTAGATAAAAATAAGATTAACAAAAAAGGTGAGCTTACGGCGCCAATAAAAAAAGGTGACAAGGTCGGCTATTTAACACTTGAGCCTAAAAACGGCGATAAGGTTAACTTTTTAACCGAGGAAGGCAAAGGCAAAGTTCAAGTTGATGTCATTGCTGCCCAAGATGTTGAAAAAGCAAATTGGTTCGTCCTTATGATGCGGGGCATCGGAGGATTCTTCGGTGATGTCTGGGGAGGCATTTCCTCCGCTGTTAAAGGCTGGTTCTAATTAGCTCTAACGGACCTATAAGTAAAATGTTGGAAAGGATTCTTGTCTTGACAGGAATCCTTTTTTGTTGCTTTAATGATTTTATGGAATAAATAATTCAAATCGAATTAATGGGAATTTTCTAAATAATCAACGTTTTTAACGTGGAAAAACAAGGGGGATTTACAAATGAAAACAGGTACGGATCGGGTAAAACGCGGGATGGCAGAAATGCAAAAAGGCGGCGTCATCATGGACGTTGTTAACGCAGAACAGGCAAAAATTGCGGAGGAAGCAGGCGCAGTAGCGGTAATGGCACTAGAGCGCGTACCTTCTGATATTCGTGCTGCTGGCGGCGTTGCTAGAATGGCAGATCCTCGAATTGTTGAAGAGGTTCTTAACGCTGTTTCAATCCCTGTTATGGCTAAGGCTCGTATCGGCCACATTGTGGAAGCACGTGTACTTGAAGCACTTGGTGTAGACTATATCGATGAAAGTGAAGTATTAACACCTGCTGATGAAGAGTTTCACTTATTAAAGAGTGACTTTACTGTTCCATTTGTATGCGGCTGCCGTGACTTGGGCGAGGCTGCCCGTCGTATTGGCGAAGGAGCATCTATGCTTCGTACAAAAGGCGAGCCGGGAACTGGCAACATTGTAGAAGCTGTCCGCCATATCCGCAAGGTCAACGCACAGATTCGTAAGGTTGTAAGCATGAACGAAGATGAGCTTATGACAGAAGCAAAGCTATTAGGTGCACCATTTGAATTATTGCTTGAAATTAAGCGCCTTGGCCGTCTTCCAGTTGTTAACTTTGCTGCCGGTGGCGTTGCAACACCTGCTGATGCAGCGTTAATGATGCAATTAGGTTCAGACGGTGTATTCGTTGGCTCTGGTATATTTAAATCAGAAAACCCTGCGAAATTTGCAAGAGCGATTGTTGAAGCAACAACTCATTACCAAGACTATAAATTGATTGCTGAACTTTCAAAGGATCTTGGAACTCCAATGAAGGGTATCGAAATTTCTTCATTAGCCCCTGAAGCCCGCATGCAGGAGCGTGGGTGGTAAATAGAAAAGCGGAAGCGCCTTGACCAGGGGCGGCGACAGGCACAAGATGAGTCTTCTTGACGGATTGGCTTGTGACCCCGAGCCTCTAGTTGCTGGAGCTAAACAGTAATCTAGGTAAAAGGAGTAATACTATGATTAAAGTAGGCGTTCTCGCATTACAAGGAGCAGTTCGTGAGCATATTCAATCATTAGAAGCTTGTGGTGTCGAAGCCGTTGCCATTAAACACAAAGAAGAATTAAAAGACATAGATGGCCTTATTCTCCCTGGTGGAGAGAGCACGACAATGCGCCGCCTGATCGACAAATATGATTTTATGGATTCCTTAAAGGAATTTGCCAGGGAAGGAAAACCGATGTTCGGTACCTGTGCAGGCCTTATTCTTTTGGCAAAAAACATCGTCGGATACAGTGAGCCTCACCTAGGTGTGATGGACGTTACGGTTGAACGCAACTCCTTCGGCCGCCAAGTGGATAGCTTCGAGGCTGACCTCGCGGTTAAAGATGTCGCGGGTGGTTTCCCTGCAGTCTTTATCCGGGCCCCGCATATCGTAGAGGCAGGCGAAAATGTCGAGATTCTTTCGAAACATGATGGCCGCATTGTTTTAGCGCGTGAAGGGCAATTTTTAGGCTGTTCGTTTCATCCTGAATTAACAGATGACCATCGTCTTACAGCCTACTTTGTTGAGATGGTAAAAGAAGCAAAAAGTCAAAAACAGGCTGTATAAGTTGGTTGCTTTTGGCAAATAAATATAGTACTCTAAGTTATACAAATTAGAAATATGCAAAAGCAATGAGAGGAACTAGTAGCAAGAGGTTTATTCTAAAGAGAGCCGGTGGTTGGTGTGAACCGGTGAATAAGACTTGTGAATCCCTCCTCGAGTAGAGTGCGGAACACCTCATCCACATGAGGCTAGTAAGGACTCTCGGTGGAAAACCGTTACATTTTTTAAGGTGGACAGATTCGTCTGTCAACCAGGGTGGTATCGCGGGTTAACTCTCGTCCCTGTTTTAGGGGCGGGAGTTTTTTGTTTGCCCTTGGATAAATAATAAAGGAGTGTTTAAGCATGTTGGATTTGAAGTATTTAAGAGCCAATTTTGCCGAAGTTAAAGAAAAGCTGCAGCATCGCGGTGAAGATTTAACAGACCTTGGCCGATTTGAGGATTTAGACGTTAAACGACGCGAATTAATTGTCGAAGCGGAAAAACTGAAATCCAAGCGGAATGAAGTTTCTCAACAGGTTGCTGTATTAAAACGTGAGAAGCAGGATGCCGATCACCTTATCAAGGAAATGCGTGAGGTTGGCGACCGCATCAAGGAACTCGATGATGAACTAAGAGGCGTTGAGGAGACATTAGAGCTATTATTGCTTAGCATCCCAAATATTCCCCATGAAACTGTGCCTATTGGCGAGACAGAAGACGATAACGTAGAAATCCGCAAATGGGGCCAAGTCCGCGAGTTCGGCTTTGAGGCGAAACCACATTGGGATGTAGCTGACCATTTAGGAATTC
The DNA here is from genome assembly GCF_030127045.1 of Neobacillus sp. 114. Taxonomy (NCBI): domain Bacteria; kingdom Bacillati; phylum Bacillota; class Bacilli; order Caryophanales; family Bacillaceae; genus Neobacillus; species Neobacillus sp. 114. The sequence goes on from NZ_CP126144.1 coordinate 21,451, forward strand.
TTGATTTTGAACGAGCAGGAAAGGTAACCGGCAGCCGCTTTGTTTTTTATAAAGGTCTTGGTGCCCGCCTTGAGCGTGCGTTAATGAGCTTTATGCTCGACCTTCATGTCGATGAGCATGGATATACAGAGATTCTCCCGCCATATATGGTAAATCGCACTAGCATGACCGGAACAGGCCAGCTGCCAAAGTTTGAAGAGGATGCCTTTTTAATTGAAAGTGAGGACTACTTCCTAATACCGACAGCAGAGGTGCCGGTCACCAATTATTACCGCGATGAAATTTTAAGTGGCGAAGAGCTGCCAATCCGCTTTGCAGCCTACAGCGCTTGCTTCCGTTCTGAAGCGGGATCAGCAGGCCGTGACACAAGAGGCTTAATCCGCCAGCATCAATTCAATAAGGTTGAGCTTGTGAAGTTTGTAAAGCCAGAGGATTCATATGAAGAGCTAGAAAAATTAACTGCTGATGCAGAAAAGGTTCTTCAATTACTTGAATTGCCATACCGTGTGTTAAGCATGTGTACAGGTGACCTGGGCTTTACTGCGGCGAAAAAATATGATATTGAAGTGTGGATCCCTAGCTATGGAACTTACCGTGAAATTTCTTCTTGTAGTAACTTTGAGGCGTTCCAGGCAAGACGGGCAAATATCCGCTTCCGCCGCGATCCAAAGGCGAAACCGGAGCATGTGCATACGCTCAATGGCTCAGGCCTCGCGATTGGCCGCACGGTTGCAGCTATTCTGGAAAACTACCAGCAGGATGACGGCAGTGTCGTAATTCCAGCCGTGCTTCGTCCATATATGGGCGGCCGCGACGTCATAAAGCCGCAATAACCAGTGTATAATCAAGTTGAATAGCGCCCTTTTATTAGTGGCATGTTAATAGTGTTGACACAGTGTTAAATTTATGTTAAATTAATTTCTGTTGTCACGGAGGAATACCCAAGTCCGGCTGAAGGGATCGGTCTTGAAAACCGACAGGCGGGTTAAACCGCGCGGGGGTTCGAATCCCTCTTCCTCCGCCATCACAATAAAAAACGCGCATAAAAAACTGGAGATGAAAATTCGTTACAATTCCTTGTAACGGATTTTTTTTTATAAGAAAAAAGCACTTACTGGGATTACCCAATATGTGCTTTTGATATATATATAATTTCCTTCAGCTTGTCTTCTACTTCTTGGCATACCCGTTTGGCATCCGCCTCACTATTCACCACATCGGTTGTGTCCATGTCAATGACCAAAACTTCACTGGCATTATAGCGCTCCATGACCCATTCGTCATAGCCCTTCCAAACCTCGAAATAATATTCCTTCAGTTCCGGGTTAATTTCAAAGCTGCGGCCGCGGGCCATAATCCGGTCAATCACCGTATCAAATGATCCTTTTAAATAAACCATCAAATCAGGAGCCTTTTTTGGAAGTTCCTTTAGCTCCTCCAACATATTGTCGACTAGCTCTTCATAGATTTTAAATTCGAGGCCAGAAATCCTGCCTAAATTTTTATTGACATAGGCGAAATACCAATCTTCATAAATCGAGCGGTCCTGAATGGTATAAATAGGGTTTTTCCAATTGATGCAGTCCTTAACTGTTTTAAACCGTTTATTTAAGAAAAATAATTGCAATAGGAAGGGAATTCTTCTTGCATCCAATTCTTCCTGTGTTAATTCATAGTAAAGCGGGAGAATTGGGTTGTCATCCACTGCTTCATAAAAAACCTTGCTGTCAATGCCATTATTCTGAAAGTGTGCTTTTAAAGTGTCAGCCACACTCGTTTTGCCAAGACCGATCATGCCTCCAATAACGATGCTCACGAACATCCCCCTGTTTCTATATAGTGTTTGTCCAGCTGTTTGCTTTCAGTGATTCTCCAAGTTTTTCAATGATATAGTCTAGATCCTGCTCATTTTTTACAAAATCCAGCTCATCACCATTGAAACGGAGAACCGGTATTTCCGGATGCTCCTTTTCAAAAATAGCCATTGTGTTTTCATAATCAATAGAAAGCTGTTCTAAATAAAGCGGGCTGATGTTTTTCTCTACCTCGCGCCCGCGGATTTTTATTCGCTTTAATAAAGTATCGAGACTTGCATGCAAATATATGATGACATTTGGCTTTGGCATATCCTCTGTCAAAATTTGATAAATCTTATAATATTTTTTGTATTCGTCAGGATTCAATGTCCGAGTAGCAAAAATTAAATTTTTAAATATATGATAGTCAGCCACGACAGATTTATTTTTGCTTAAATAATGGGTATTAATATCCCCGAGCTGTTTAAAGCGATTGCAGAGGAAAAACATTTCTGTCTGGAAACTCCATTCTTCGATGTTTTCATAAAATTTCCCTAAGAATGGATTTTCATCAACAATCTCTTTTAATAATTCAAATTCAAAATGCCGAGAGATGGCTTTGGCAAGTGATGTCTTTCCTACACCTATCGGTCCCTCAACGGTAATAAAGGGTGTACCCCCCATTTGGCTGCTCCTCCTTCTCCAATTGCCTGCAGGTTCTATCTTATCCAGATTCATCTGGTTCATATATATGCAATTTTTAATAAATTGTCCTGCAAAATCGCCAAAAAGCGACAAGCACCTTGTCACTTATTCGAGCAATTATGCTTTTATTCGACACAAACACCATTTTATCACAATCGGTACAGGAAGGGATATGGAATTTTTGAGGAAGCTTTTACATGTTTATGAGAAAGAAAAAACCGCCGGTGGCCGGCAGTTGTCAGGTGGAGAATACTCGTGTTCCTCTTTTTGTTACGTTGAAATTATCAACGATCAACAGCCAGTTTTGCGGGAAGGCGAGGCCTAGTTTCCAATAGCTCATTCCTCTTAAATTCATCTGTTTGATCAAATCAAATTTTGCCTGGATGGAGCGGGCATCTTCAAACCAGACTTCATGCTCTTTGCCTGCCGCATCCCTATATTTGAAATGCGGAGCTTGCGCTTTTGTGTCGTATTCTATCGGGACATTGTGTTGGGCTGCAAGCTGGATGGCTTGCTGCGGGCTAACAGCCTTTGCCACGGTACCTTGAACAAAAGGCAGGGTCCAATCATAACCATAGAGATTTTGCCCCATGAGGATTTTGTTTGATGGTATATCTGTCACGGCGTAATCCAACACTTTTTTTACCTGGTCAATTGGCGAGACTGCCATGGCAGGACCGCCGCTGTAGCCCCATTCATAGGTCATGATGACAACAAAGTCGGATATTTGGCCATGGGCCTTATAATCATGTCCTTCATACCATTTTCCTTGCTGGGTTGCACTTGTTTTTGGCGCAAGGGCAGTGGACATGAGCCATCCTTCACGTGAAAAGCGCTGCTTTGCCTTTCTTAAAAAGCGGTTGTATGCCTCGCGGTCTGCGGGACGTAAAAATTCAAAATCAAAATGGATATCGCGGAAGCCGTATTTTTTAGCGGTGGCGACAATATTATTGAGAAACCGGTCCTGGACGGCTATGTCATTTAATAAAATCCGTCCTAGTTCGTCACTAAACTGGTCCTGTTCCTGGTTATTAATAACCATCATCAAGACGTTACGGTTGGCCTTGGCGATAGCCGGAAAGTTATTCAGAAGCGGTTCCTTGAGTGTGCCGTCGCGTCTGGCCTGAAAGCTGAAAGGGGCTAAATAAGTTAAATAAGGAGCTGCTTCTCTGGCGCTCTCCTCTAACACAGGAGCAACACTTGTTCCGCGAGGTTCTACATAGGCATTAAACTCGGCATTTCTTTTTCTGCCTTGGGGAATATAGAGACGGAACCCTGCTTGGAGTGGTTGATTGACCGATATTCGGTTGACGGTTGCCAGCTGTTGAACAGTAACTCCGTATCTTTGTGCTATGGTATATAATGATTCTCCCGACTGAACGAAATGAAAGCGGCCGACGATAGGTATTACAAGTGCTTGGCCGATAACCAGATTGTTCGGATTGGGCAATTCGTTTGCCTCTATAATATCCTGGGTGGTTGTATGGTAAGCTCTTGCAATGGTTGTCAGCGATTCATTTCTTTTAACCACATGAATCTGCATCTCCAATCCCTCCCTGCACATATGCGCTACAACTATTCTATGAGGGCGGGACTTAATACATGTTATAATGTTAATAATTTTCGTATAAATGGAATTAGTTTTAGAAGGCGGTTTTTTAAGATGATTAACCAAGATGAGAAATTTATGCTGGAGGCTATAGCAGAAGCAAGGAAGGCAGAGAAGTTGGATGAGGTGCCGATTGGGGCTGTTCTTGTCCATGATGGTAGAATTATTGCCCGCGCCCACAATTTAAGAGAAAGTGAGCAGAATGCGACGGCCCACGCCGAGCTGCTGGCCATTGATCAAGCCTGCCGGGAAACAGGCTCATGGCGGCTAGAGGATACTACTCTTTATGTCACGTTGGAGCCTTGCCCGATGTGTTCAGGTGCGATTATCTTATCGAGAGTCAAACGCGTGGTATACGGGGCGAGCGATCCAAAGGGCGGGTGCGCTGGAACGCTGATGAACCTTTTACAGGATTCGCGCTTTAACCACCAATGTGAAGTTGTTAAAGGCGTCTTAGCAGAAGAGTGCGGCAGCATGCTTTCATCTTTTTTTCAAAAAATAAGAGATCGTAAGAAGCAGGAGAAAAAGTTGAAGCTGCAGGCATTAGAAATCGACTTACAGTAATTTACAGTTAATAACGATTGCTTTTTTGCTGGATTGTTTGTATACTAAAAAGGCGTCAGATACGACGCACTTAATAATTGGTATCAACTTTGCCGCGCTAGGTGGGGAGGTAGCGGTGCCCTGTACCCGCAATCCGCTCTAGCGGGACGGAATCCCTTCCCGAGGCTGATGGCCTGTAGGGTCTGCCTTAAGTAAGTGGTGTTGACGCCTGGGTCCTGCGCAATGGGAATCCATGAACTATGTCAGGTCCGGAAGGAAGCAGCATTAAGTGGACGCTCTCATGTGCCGCAGGGGTGCCTGGGCCGAGCTAACTGCTTAAGTAACGCTTATGGGCGTCAGTCGACGGAAGGTGCGCGGCAGTTATTACATATGCCATAATAAAACTCATCTCAGATTCTGGGGTGAGTTTTTTTGTGAACTCTTAGGATTACTTTTGTAAAAAGGAAATCCAATAAGTTATAATGAGAAAAGCGGAAGCGTCCGTTTAGCGGCGTATGGACTGGAGTGCTTCGACTGAGATAAAGGAAACACGAAGAGCGATAGCGATTCGATGTTGACTTATCGTAGGGAGAAGAGCGAAGTACACTAGACGCTGGACGCTGGAGCTAGACAATAGATAGGACTAAATTGAAGGGGGCGATGTCGAGTGTCATATCAAGCTTTATATCGGGTTTGGCGTCCGCAGAAATTTTTTGACGTAGTGGGACAGGAACATGTCACGCAGACATTGCAAAACGCCCTGCTTCAGCAAAAAATCTCTCATGCATACCTATTTTCTGGACCAAGAGGAACAGGAAAGACGAGTGCGGCTAAAATATTAGCAAAGGCGATTAATTGTGAGCATGCTCCAGTTGCTGAGCCGTGTAATGAATGTGCGGCCTGCCTCGGGATCACGAATGGAACGATTCCGGATGTCCTGGAGTTTGACGCTGCGTCTAACTCGCGGGTGGAGGAGATGCGTGATGTTCTTGATAAGGTCAAATTTGCCCCCACGGCAGTAAACTATAAGGTCTATATCATCGACGAAGTGCATATGCTCTCCATTAGCGCTTTTAACGCTTTACTTAAAACGCTGGAGGAACCTCCGAAGCATGTCATCTTTATTTTAGCCACGACAGAACCGCATAAAATCCCGCTGACGATTATTTCAAGATGCCAGCGTTTTGATTTCAGACGGATTACCGCAGGGTCTATTGTTAATCGGATGAAGCTGATTGTCGAGGAAACCGGCATTGACTGCGATGAGCGGGCCTTGCAAATGATAGCCAGAGCAGCTGAAGGTGGAATGCGTGACGCATTAAGTCTGTTGGATCAAGCCATTTCCTACAGTCAGGACCGGGTGACACTTGAAGATGCGTTGACCGTCACAGGTTCTGCTTCACAGGCATTTTTAAATAAAACGGCAAAGTCGTTTCAGGATAAAGATGTGGCAAGCGGTTTGGAGGCGCTCGAGGAGCTTTTATTCCATGGAAAGGACCCAGCACGCTTTATCGAAGATTTGATCTTATTTTACAGGGATATGCTGCTATACAAAACAGCGCCAAATCTTGAGGAATCTCTCGAGCGGGTGATGCTAGATGATGAGTTTCGCTTGATGGCAGAAGAAACGCCAACAGAACAGATTTATCAGCTGATTGATTTCTTAAATAAGACTCAGCAAGAAATGCGCTGGACTAATCACCCGAGGATTTTCCTGGAGGTAGCCATTGTTAAGCTTTGCCAAATGGAAACTAGCCAAAGAGAGACCGCGAGTTCCGGGGAATTACAGCAGCTCTTGATGAGGATTGAGCAGCTTGAGTCGGAACTTCACCACTTAAAAGCGAACGGCGTAGCCGCAGCACCTCAAGATGCCGCACCACAGCCACAAAAACAGGTACAAAGAACCTCAAGAAATGCCTTCCAGCCGGCTGTTGGTAAAATAAATGAAGTGTTAAAGCAAGCCACAAAAAATGACTTGAATCTGATTAAGGGTAATTGGGGCGAAATGCGATCGAGTCTAATGAAATCGCATGCTGCATTATTAAATGAAGCAGAGCCAGTTGCAGCATCGGAAGCAGCTTTTGTTTTAAAATTCAAGCATGAAATGATTTGTCAAATGGCGATGAGCCGAGGCGATTTCCTGGAAGCAGTAAGCACCACCTTGAACAAATTAATTGGTAAAAGGTTCACACTTTTAGGAGTTCCTGAAGAGCAGTGGTTAACCATCCGTGAAAATTTCTTAAGCACCCAGCATGGGGAAGAAGGGGAAATCAGCGGGCCTGCTCATGAAGAGGAGCCACATATTGTTGAAGCCAAAAAGTTATTTGGTGAAGAATTTATTGAAATTATTGATTAAAAGTTGGGCGGAAACGCTAAAACAGCAATCAATGTGATTATATAATCTAAATTAAATTGGAGGTTGATTTATCGATGCGTGGTGGAATGGGTAACATGCAAAATATGATGAAGCAAGTGCAAAAAATGCAGAAGAAAATGGCAGAGGCACAAGAACAATTAGGTCAGGAAAAAATTGAAGGAACTGCTGGCGGCGGAATGGTAACTGTCGTTGTAACAGGCCATAAAGAGGTTGTAGATGTTCAAATTAAACCTGAAGCGGTCGATCCTGATGATGTGGAAATGCTTCAAGACCTTGTCCTTGCAGCCGTAAACGATGCGCTTAAAAAAGCTGATGAGCTTTCCAATAATACTATGGGACAATTTACAAAAGGATTAAACATGCCATTTTAAAAACAATAAGCGTTAAGCGCCTTAAGCAGCCACATGCTGCTAAGGGCGCTTTTAGCTTTTCTAAAGAGAGGAACATAAATTATGCATTATCCAGAACCGATTTCGAAGCTGATTGATAGCTTTATGAAGCTTCCTGGCATTGGGCCAAAAACAGCTGCACGGTTGGCTTTTTTTGTCTTAAGTATGAAAGAGGATACCGTCTTGGATTTTGCAAAAGCATTAGTGAATGCCAAGCGGAATTTAACATACTGCTCTGTCTGCGGCCACATTACCGATCAAGATCCATGTTACATATGTGAAGATCAGCGCCGGAATAAGGGCATAATATGTGTAGTGCAGGATCCAAAAGATGTAATTGCGATGGAGAAAATGAAGGATTACAACGGATTGTATCATGTTTTGCACGGGGCTATTTCACCTATGGATGGCATCGGCCCGGAGGATATTAATATTCCCGGACTGCTAAAGCGGCTTCAGGACGAAACTATTCAGGAAGTCATTTTAGCGACCAATCCCAATATTGAAGGGGAAGCAACAGCTATGTATATCTCACGGCTGCTAAAGCCGTCGGGAATTAAAACAACAAGAATTGCCCATGGACTGCCGGTAGGCGGAGATCTTGAGTATGCGGATGAGGTTACCTTATCGAAGGCGTTAGAAGGACGAAGAGAATTGTAATATAAAAATTAAATTTAAATGCTTTAATGCCGGGGGGATGGCGATGTTTTTTCGGCGCAAAGGAAAGCTTCGGAAAGAATATAATGAAAAGCTTTTAATCCAGTTAAATAAATATAGAGATTATTGGCAGCGGGAAAAACTCCTTTTGGAAAGAAGTCTTGATCCCTCTGAAGAGGTCATTTGCCAATCAAAAATTGCAGAAGCAAAATATATTCTTCTATTAAGAGAAGCTAAATACAGAAATGTGACATTAACAAAATAATATTTTTTACAGCTCAAGCAATTGGTTGCTTGAGCTTTTTTTTCCAGCATTAACGGGCAGTAAGGTCTAATTTGATACTTAAAGCATTGGTATGTACAGATTTGGTGAGTGGACAAACTGCCCGTAAATGCCCGATTCGTTCAACTAACAAACAGCAGAGGAAAGGCGCCTCTACTGTTTGAAGTTTCACTTTAATGTTCTATTTTTAT
>NZ_CP126144.1:35000-90000 GCF_030127045.1 Neobacillus sp. 114
TGGGGATAACAGGCTTATCTCCCCCAAGAGTCCACATCGACGGGGAGGTTTGGCACCTCGATGTCGGCTCATCGCATCCTGGGGCTGTAGTCGGTCCCAAGGGTTGGGCTGTTCGCCCATTAAAGCGGTACGCGAGCTGGGTTCAGAACGTCGTGAGACAGTTCGGTCCCTATCCGTCGTGGGCGCAGGAAATTTGAGAGGAGCTGTCCTTAGTACGAGAGGACCGGGATGGACGCACCGCTGGTGTACCAGTTGTCTTGCCAAAGGCATCGCTGGGTAGCTATGTGCGGACGGGATAAGTGCTGAAAGCATCTAAGCATGAAGCCCCCTCGAGATGAGATTTCCCATAGCGTCAAGCTAGTAAGATCCCTGAAAGATGATCAGGTTGATAGGTCAGAGGTGGAAGCGCGGTGACGTGTGGAGCTGACTGATACTAATCGATCGAGGACTTAACCAAAATCGAAAAGCGGAAGCGGCCGGTTAGCAACGTATGGCCTGGAGGGCTTTGACTGAGATAAAGGAAACACGATGAGCGATAGCGAATCGATGTTGACTTATCGTAGGGAAAAGACCGAAGGACACTAGTTGCTGGACGCTGGAGCTAGACAATTATCAAAGTAATATGACGAACTCGTTCTTATAAACTTCTTCTGCATTATCTAGTTTTGAGGGAATGAAACCTCTAATTTAATAGGTCCGGTAGCAATGGCGAGAAGGTCACACCCGTTCCCATCCCGAACACGGAAGTTAAGCTTCTCAGCGCCGATGGTAGTTGGGACGCAAGTCCCTGTGAGAGTAGGACGCTGCCGGGCAAGCAAAAAGACAACTATTTTCAGGTTGTCTTTTTTTTGTTGGTTATTTATGCTTGAATGATGCATGAGAACCGTCCCCGTGCATCAATAAAAAATCGATATTAGACATACACCCAATTGTGAATGGCGACATATATTATTATTGCGGATGCGAAAATTCGAAAAATTGTATACAAATTTTTGTTATCGGGCAGAATGGGTGTATGGAGGTGGAGCGATTGAGTTCAAACTTAGCACATAACCATTTAAGGGAAACATGCGTTATTTGTGAGAATCTTAAAGCGAAAGGCATACATCTATACACTTCTTTTATTTGCACAGAATGTGAAAATGATTTAATTCAAACAGACACGAGCGATCCAAAATATAAACATTATTTGAAACAGCTTAAAAAAATTACGACTCCGGAAATATTTTCATAACAAAGTCCTGATTGGGGCTTTATTTTTTTTCCTTAAAACGAGACAATAGGTTAGAATCTTAACAAGGATGTAAGGAAATGTTTAAGCAGATGAAAACACCTTTATATGATGCGTTAATGAAACATGAAATCAGGAAACCTGTTTCATTTCATGTTCCTGGACATAAATATGGTCTTATTTTTGATGCGAATGCACAAGAGCACTTTAAACAAATTCTAAAGCTGGATGCAACTGAGTTAACTGGATTAGATGACTTGCATTCTCCTGAAGGAGCAATTTTAGAAGCGGAAGCCCTTTTAACGCAGCTTTACCAATCAAAGAAAAGTTACTTTCTTGTAAATGGCTCCACTGTCGGAAATATTGCCATGATTTTAGCGGCGTGCTCGGAGGAAGATACGGTCCTGGTACAAAGGAATAGCCATAAGTCGGTCATGAATGCTATACAGCTGGCCAAGGCAAGACCCATATTTCTGGAGCCGGAATATGACCAAGAATGGATGGTTCCCTCTGGAATATCAGTCGAGACTGTTAAAGAAGCCATCCGTCGGTATCCGAATGCAAAAGCCCTTATATTGACATACCCGAACTACTATGGAATGGTATATGATTTGCAAGGGATTATTCAGGAGGCGCACGGGCATAACATCCCAGTCCTAGTGGATGAGGCACACGGGCCCCATTTTATCCTCGGAAAGCCTTTCCCAGCATCAGCTGTTCAACTTGGTGCGGATATTGTTGTGCAGTCAGCGCATAAGACACTCCCGGCCATGACGATGGGGTCCTTTTTGCATGTTAATAGCAGTCTTATTGAGAGTAAAAAAATCAAGGGTTACTTGGAAATGTTTCAGTCCAGCAGCCCGTCTTATCCGATAATGGCATCGCTGGATTTGGCGAGAGGCTATCTAGCAGCCTATGAGCAGACGGATTTAGAGTTTTTACAAAGCGAGATCCACTTATTTAAAAAGGATTTGGCCGATGTTTCCGCGATTAAGGTATTAGACTACCCAAATCAGCAGGGGGATTTATTAAAAATCACGCTTCAGTCACGAAGCAAATTAAGTGGCTTTGAGCTGCAGCAAAGGCTGGAGGAATACTCCATTTATACAGAATTAGCAGATCCAAATAATGTCCTTTTCATACTTCCACTACTGAAGGATGGCCAAAAGTATCCTTTTAGGGAAACGGCCGTAAAAATAAAAGAGGCTCTAAAAGATACTTTTTGTGATTGTGGCGAGAAAAAGGAAGAATTTCAATTAAGTAATAATCGAATTTCTGAGTTAGCTATTCCTTTCAAAAAGATGGGCGATTATGAGGAGTGGGAAATTTCTAATTCTGAAGCAGAGGACAAGGTTTGTGCGGAAACGATTATTCCTTATCCTCCTGGGATTCCGCTTTTGTTAAAAGGAGAACGAATCACTGCTGAAAAGCTAAGCCGCTTACATAATCTGATGAAAACGGGGGCAAGGTTTCAAGGTGGGTCCTTATTAAGAAAAAGTATGCTGAAGGTTTTTCGGACAACTTAAGATATACAGTTTTGGAGGTTTCATTGATGACGAACGGAACATTTATTACATTTGAGGGCCCGGATGGGGCAGGCAAGACTACAATCCTCAGTATGGTTGCTGAGCAGCTGCCAATGGCAATGGTTACAAGGGAACCTGGCGGCATTGATATTGCGGAACAAATTCGCCGCGTCATTTTGTCAAAAGAAAATACGGCCATGGACCCGCGGACGGAGGCGTTGCTCTATGCTGCCGCAAGAAGACAGCATTTAATTGAAAAAGTAAAACCTGCCTTAGAAGAGGGAAAGGTTGTTTTGTGTGACCGCTTCGTTGATAGCTCCCTGGCTTATCAAGGCTATGCACGGGGATTGGGAATTGATGAGGTATGGTCGATTAACCAATTTGCGATCGAGAAGATGATGCCAGATTTGACGATCTACTTTGATATTGAGCCGGAAGCTGGGCTCGAGCGAATTAATAAGAATAAAGGCAGAGAAGTTAACCGCTTGGATTTGGAAAACCTGGAGTTTCACCAAAAGGTGAGAGAAGGCTATCATATCCTTTTAGACCGATTCCCCGGCCGGATTATCAAACTTGATGCCTCAAGAACAATCGAGGATATTTTTCAACAAACACTCGATATAATTAAATCAAAACTAACAGAAAGAAAGCCTTCGCTATAAGGCTTTTTTTGCTAGCAAGGAAAACCTTCCTAATTATTGCGAATGTAAGTCCCCAAAGAAACTGTTATAATATAGGATAAGTAATGCCGGAAATTCTAAAGGAGAGGGTGGATTTACTATGAAACTTATTATTGCGGTGGTTCAAGACCAGGACAGCAATCGTTTGTCAAAGGCGTTAGTGGAAAATAATTTTAGAGCTACAAAGCTGGCGAGTACTGGCGGGTTTTTAAAATCAGGAAATACCACTTTCATAATCGGTACTGAAGATATTCGCGTTGACCGGGCTCTGCAGATTATTAAGGATAACTGCCGCGCCCGCGACCAGCTAGTGTCACCTGTTTCGCCAATGGGCGGCAATGCCGACTCTTATGTCCCTTATCCAGTAGAAGTCGAGGTTGGCGGCGCAACGGTTTTCGTGCTGCCGATTGAGCAGTTTTTACATTTTTAGCTAATAAGAAAGTATAAACTTTCTTAACGCATAAGGGCAACTCGCCTCATGAACCGCATTATGGGGCTCGCCAATCGGCGAGTTTTCTATAAATTCCTATTCTTTAGTTAGTGAGTGATAATCTTGGTGAAAACCTGGGGTCAACTGGAGGAGCTGCAGCCGGCGGTCCTCCGTATGTTAAAAAATAGCTTATTAAAAAATCGGGTGGCTCACGCTTACCTTTTTGAGGGCATGAGAGGAACGGGGAAAAAAGAAATCGCCGAACTTCTAACCAGGGCTCTTTTCTGTGAATCGTTAATTGATGGCTATAAACCTTGTGAGGCCTGCAGCAGCTGCCGGCGTATCATTAGCGGAAATCATCCAGATGTGCACATTATCGAGCCGGACGGTCAATCTATTAAGGTAGAACAAATCAGAAACCTCCAGGCGGAGTTTTCCAAAAAAGGAGTAGAATCCTTAAAAAAGGTCTATATGCTGGTTCACGCTGATAAGATGAGCGTAAGTGCTGCCAATAGCCTCCTTAAATTTCTCGAGGAACCTAATGCCGAAACGGCTGCAATATTACTAACCGAACAGCCTCAGAAAATCATTCCGACGATTCTCTCAAGATGCCAGGCTTTAACCTTCCAACCGCTATCACCGCAAAAACTGGTAAGTCAGTTGGTTGAAAACGGTGTAACACCGCAAAAAGCCCCATTACTTGCACAGTTGACTAATAGTCTGGATGAGGCGCTAGAATTAAATGTCGATGAATGGTTTGCACAAGCCCAAAAAATAGTGGTAAAATTATATGAGGTGTTAGAAAAAAATCAGCTCGAAGCGATGGTCACGCTTCAGACCGATTGGTTCTTGCACTTTAAGGAGAAGGAACAAATTCAACGTGGGTTAGACTTATTACTTCTTATTTTTAAAGATTTATTATATATACAATTAGATAAGCAGGAGCAAATTGTTTTCCAAAATGAATTGGAACGCATGCAGCAGTTTGCTCTAAGAACATCAAGGCGGCGCTTAACGGCTCAAATGTCAGCTATTCTCGAAGCGAAGAGAAAGCTTGCTGCGAACATGAATCCTCAGCTGATGATGGAACAGCTTGTGCTTAAATTGCAGGAGGGATCTTGAATTTGTATGATGTTGTAGGAGTACGCTTTAAAAAAGCGGGGAAAATCTATTATTTTGATCCTGGAGACCTCCCAATTCAAAAAGATGACTTTGTCATTGTCGAAACCGTCCGCGGGGTGGAATATGGCAGGGCTGTGATACCCCGGAAGCGGGTTGAGGAACATGATGTGGTCCTTCCGTTAAAAAAGGTTGTTAGAATTGCGGATCAGAAGGATCGGATGATTGTCGAGGAAAATAAGCAGGCGGCCCAGGAAGCCTATGAGGTTTGTAATGAAAAAGTAACTGAACATCAACTGGATATGAAGCTGGTGGATGTTGAATATACATTTGATCGCAATAAAATTATTTTCTATTTTACAGCGGATGGACGAGTTGATTTCCGTGAGCTTGTCAAGGATTTGGCAGCCATCTTTCGGACAAGGATCGAATTGCGCCAAATTGGGGTCCGCGATGAAGCCAAGATGCTTGGCGGGATCGGCCCGTGTGGAAGAATGCTGTGCTGTTCCACTTTCTTAGGGGATTTTGATCCTGTGTCGATTAAAATGGCAAAGGATCAAAATCTATCTTTAAATCCTACCAAAATTTCAGGTTTATGCGGCCGACTTATGTGCTGCTTAAAATATGAAAATGATGAATACGAATCGGCTAAAGAACAGCTGCCGGATTTGGGAGAAGTCATTGAAACTCCTAATGGCAGGGGAAAAGTGGTAGGTTTGAATATTTTAGAGCGGGTTCTTCAGGTGGAATTGACAGAACAAGAGCGGGTTCTGGAATATACACTAGATGAAATCATTAAAGAAGGTGCCTTTTCGATACAATCCACAGATTAATGAGGTGGAAGGCGTGGATAAAAAAGAGATATTTGAATCAGTAAGTAATATGGAAACACAAATTGGCCATCTTTACCAGCAGCTTGGGGAATTAAAGGAGCACTTAGCTGAAATACTAGAAGAAAATCATTGTTTAAAGCTTGAAAATGAGCATTTAAGACGCCGTTTAGATGTAACCACAGAAGCTGAGAAGAAGGATAGTAGCAGCAAAAAGGCAGAGGAGGCGGCACAAACCCCATCTCCCAATGTAAAGCCGTTTGATGTCGGAGAAGGCTATGATAATCTAGCCCGCCTTTATCAAGAGGGATTTCATATCTGCAATCTTCATTTTGGCAGTTTGCGCAAGGAAGGCGACTGTTTATTCTGTCTATCTTTTCTAAATAAGAAATAACCTTAAGAGGCTGACCTTTCATCAGCCTCTATTTTCATACTTTGATAAGGAATGAATGAACATGATTAACTTGAAGGATGATGAACGCTTAGATTATTTGCTGGCCGAGAACTTAAGGATTATTCAAAGTCCATCTGTATTTGCGTTTTCACTGGATGCAGTCCTTTTGGCGAGGTTTGTTTATGTCCCCATCCAAAAAGGAAACCTCATCGACCTTTGCAGTGGCAACGGGGTAATTCCGCTGTTTTTAAGTGCCAGGACAAAGGGCAAAATTACAGGGGTGGAGATTCAGGAACGCCTTTACGATATGGCGGTCAGAAGTATTGAATATAATGGTCTTGAAAATAGGCTCGAGATGATTCTTGGGGATATTAAGGATATGCCGAAAAAATTGGGATACGGCAAATTTGATGTGGTTACCTGCAATCCTCCTTATTTTACGACACCATCAAAGGGAGAAATTAACCCAAATGAACATTTGGCGATCGCCCGTCATGAAATTCTCTGTACGCTTGAGGATGCTATTAAGGCATCTAGCGACCTTGTCAGGCAAGGTGGGAAAGTGGCATTCGTACACCGCCCGGGGCGACTATTGGATATCGTAACTTTTATGCGTCAATATAGGCTGGAGCCAAAGCGAATCCAATTTGTTTACCCGAAAATGGGGAAGGAAGCTAATACCATATTAGTCGAAGCCATTAAGGATGGAAGTCCTGATCTGAAAATTCTCCCACCGCTGATCGTTTATCAAGATAACGATGAATATACCCCAGAAATAAGAGAGATTTTATATGGAGAAAAGTGAGCATTATTTTTATGTGCTGACCTGCAGGGACGGGAGCTTCTATGGGGGTTACACCAATAATCTAGAACGCAGGATACAGCTTCACAATGATGGAAAAGGGGCCAAGTATACAAGGGGCCGCGGTCCGGTTAAACTGACGTACTATAAGGGCTTTGAAAATAAAGGTGATGCCCTAAGAGCCGAATACCATTTTAAAAAGCTGACACGGAAACAAAAGTTGGATTTTTTAGTGAGAGAGATAGGTGATGATGATGTGGCAGCAAAAGAGCTTTGCGAATGAGGAGCAAAAGGGAATTCTCTATTTGGTTCCGACCCCGATTGGAAATCTGGAGGATATGAGCTTTCGCGCGGTACGGATATTGAAAGAGGCAGACCTGATTGCCGCCGAGGATACAAGAAATACAAAAAAGCTGTTGAATTACTTTGAAATTGACACCCCAGTGGTAAGCTACCATGAACATAACAAAGAAATGAGCGGGGAAAAGCTGATTCAAAGGTTAAATGATGGCGCCAAAATTGCATTAGTGAGCGATGCCGGTACACCTGCTATTTCTGACCCTGGCTACGAGCTTGTCGTGCAAGCCACAGCCGAAATGCTGACGGTCGTGCCGCTGCCGGGGGCAAATGCAGGGATCACTTCGTTAATTGCCTCGGGCCTTGTCTGCCAGCCTTTCTATTTTTATGGGTTTCTGCCCCGCAGCAAAAAGGAAAAACGGGAGCAATTAGAAGGACTAAAGCGACAGACGGCTACCATCATATTTTATGAAGCCCCGCACAGGCTGAAGGAAACGCTAGCCCTCATGCTTGAAGTCCTTGGCAGCCGGAAGGTCGCCCTTTGCCGGGAGCTGACAAAAAAGTTTGAGGAATTTATTAGAGGAAATCTCGAAGAGGCTCTACAATGGGCTAATGAAGAGGAAATCCGCGGGGAATTCTGCGTCATCGTTGAAGGAACCAGCAAATTACCGGAGCCCGAAGAGGCCGCTTGGTGGGAGCAGTTAACGATTGAAGAGCATGTCGGACACTACATAACTGAAAAAGATATGTCTTCTAAAGACGCCATTAAACAAACGGCGAAGGACAGAGGATTAAATAAACGGGAAGTTTACCAGGCTTATCATATTGAACCATAAAAAGAGGCTGACATTATGTCAGCCTCTTGGTCTATTTATAAAAGAAGAGATTGCCTTTGGTAAGGAAGTCTTCTTATTTTACTACTTCAAAGTTGCTTTGGATTTCTTTGATTAATTGCTCTGCACCTTCACGGCTTAGAATTAACTTTCCGCCAGCAAGAGCAAGATTATCATCAGAAACCTCACCAGTGATTTGGCAAGTCATATTTGGTTTGTATTTCTTTAAAATAATGCGGTCATCATCAACATAGATTTCAAGAGCATCCTTTTCAGCAATTCCAAGCGTACGTCTTAATTCAATCGGAATAACCACGCGGCCTAATTCATCAACCTTACGAACGATACCAGTAGATTTCATTTTTATTAATCTCCTCTCACTATTAAACAATTATTTTTTTCTCTTTATAATTCGTCATTATTCGACAAAAATTTCATATATTCATAATACCAGCGTTTCCCAAATTCGTCAATTATTTAATTTTGAAAAATAATAAAGAATTTTTACCCATACTGAAAAGGTTGATTTAATAAGGGATTTTTGAATTTCTATTAAATAATTACCATCATTAACATTATAGATAACTAATATTCTTTATTAGACATAAATTCGACAATTCGACAAAATTCTACAAAATCCTATCTTATTTCAAAAATAAGTTTCGTAGTTTGTGGGTGTTTTATGGGTGTATTTTGGAAAATTTTTAAAAAAAATGGAATCCGTCTAAATGCCGGTTTCTTGCACAAAAACGTAATTTTCGGTATATTTTGATGTTAGAGACCAATAAAAAAGGGCAATAATGTTTAGATGGGGATTAATTGTCTATTACAAGAGGAGTGATACAAATGGCGGGAAAATCTTTTTATATTACGACACCGATTTATTATCCAAGCGGTAATTTACATATTGGACATGCCTATACGACGGTTGCAGGGGATGCAATGGCCCGTTATAAGCGGTTGCGCGGGTTTGATGTAAGATATCTAACAGGTACAGATGAGCACGGACAAAAAATTCAGCGCAAGGCAGAGGAAAAAGGCATTACTCCTCAGGCCTATGTCGATGAAATTGTCGGAGGTATTAAAGAGCTTTGGAAGAAGCTTGATATTTCCTATGATGATTTTATCCGGACAACAGAGGACAGACATAAACAAGTTGTCGAAAAGATCTTTGCCAGACTGCTTGAGCAGGGTGATATTTATTTGGATCAATATGAAGGCTGGTACTGTACGCCTTGTGAATCCTTTTTTACTGACCGCCAGCTTGTTGACGGGAACTGCCCGGATTGCGGCCGCCCGGTCGAAAGGGTAAAGGAAGAATCGTACTTTTTCAGAATGAGCAAGTACGTGGACAGACTTCTGCAATATTATGAGGAGAATCCTGAATTTATCCAACCGGAATCCCGCAAGAATGAAATGATCAACAACTTCATTAAGCCGGGCCTTGAGGATTTGGCCGTTTCAAGGACAACCTTTGACTGGGGCATCAAAGTGCCGGGCGATCCAAAACATGTAATCTATGTTTGGATTGATGCGCTTTCCAATTATATTACCGCACTTGGTTATGGCACCGAAAACGACGCTAACTACTTAAAATACTGGCCGGCAGATGTACATTTAGTCGGTAAAGAAATTGTCCGTTTCCACACCATTTATTGGCCAATTATGCTGATGGCGCTCGACCTTCCGCTGCCAAGGAAAGTATTTGCTCATGGCTGGCTGTTAATGAAGGATGGGAAAATGTCGAAGTCAAAGGGAAATGTTGTCGATCCAGTGACATTGATTGACCGCTATGGCCTTGATGCACTTCGCTACTATCTGTTACGTGAGGTTCCTTTTGGAGCAGATGGTGTCTTCACTCCAGAAGGGTTTATCGAAAGAATCAATTTTGATTTAGCGAATGACCTTGGAAACCTCCTAAACCGGGCAGTTGCGATGATTGAAAAATATTTTAATGGGATTATTCCCGACTATGCAGGTTCTGTTGGTGAATTCGATGAGTCCTTGCTCCAAACAAATCAAGAGACTATTACCAAGTATGAAGAAGCCATGGAGAAAATGGAGTTTTCTGTTGCATTAAGCTCCGTTTGGCAGCTAGTCAGCAGGACAAATAAATATATTGATGAAACACAGCCATGGACGTTAGCTAAGGATGAGGCAAAGAAAAGCGAGCTTGCCAGCGTTATGGTTCATTTAGCGGAATCACTGCGCCGAATTGGGATTCTTCTTCAGCCATTCTTAACGCGGACACCGAATGGGGTCTTCAAACAGTTAGGAATTATCGATGAAGCATTGAAGACATGGGAAAGCCTTGACACATTTGGCAATATTCCAAGCGGAACAAAAGTTGAAAAAGATGCACCATTGTTCCCAAGACTAGAAATCGCTGTGGAAGTCGAATTTATTAAGACTAAGATGCAAGGCGGAACGGCTCCCGCACCTGAAGCAGAAGAAAAGAAAGAGGAGAAGCCTGAAGAACTTGCAGAAATCGCCATTGATGATTTCATGAAAATTGACCTGCGTGTAGCGGAGGTTATCCAGGCAGAACCTATTAAGAAGGCTGATAAATTATTAAAGCTTCAGTTGGATTTAGGCTATGAAAAACGCCAGGTTGTATCAGGAATTGCTCAGTACTATAAACCAGAGGAATTGGTGGGGCGCAAGGTAATCTGTATCACAAACCTAAAACCGGTTAAGCTGCGTGGTGAATTATCTCAAGGAATGATTTTGGCTGGCTCTAAAGACGGGCAGCTGTCTCTGGCAACAGTGGACCAAACACTGCCGAATGGCTCAAAGGTAAAATAAAAAAATGAAAAGCGCCTAGTTTAGGCGCTTTTGCTTTGAGGGATGTCTAGCTGCGGCGCCTAGGGGCTCGGGGTCATAAGCCAATCCGTCAAGAAGGCTAAAAAGCTGCCTTCTCGCCGGCTCGTCTTATGCCTGGCTAACAGAAAGCTAACGCTTCCTGTACGCATTAAGGAGGACTAATCTCTGGCTGCGCTCTCGCTTGCCAGTCGATAAGTCTCCCTATATCGCCCCTGGTCAAGGCGCCTCCGCTTTTCGATGTTCCACGTGAAACAAATTTCGTGGAAATTTCCCTTTTTTCGTGTTTAAGCAGAAAAGAGTAAGATGATGATGAAAAAAGAAAGAAGGGAATAAGATGTTATTCGACACACATGCCCATTTAAATGCCGAACAGTTTAATGAAGACCTTGAAGAGGTAATTGCAAGGGCCAAAAAGGCAGGGGTAACAAATATGGTTGTGGTGGGTTTTGACCGTCCAACCATTACAAGAGCGATGGAATTGGCCGAAAGCTATGAGTTTATTTATGCCTGTGTGGGCTGGCATCCGGTCGATGCCATTGATATGACGGAAGAAGACCTAAAGTGGATTGAGGAACTCGCCGCACATCCAAAGGTAGTCGCAATTGGCGAGATGGGTTTGGATTATCATTGGGACAAGTCGCCTAAGGATATTCAAAAAGAGGTGTTCAGGAAACAAATCCGGCTGGCTAAAAAAGTGAAGCTGCCAATTGTCATCCACAACCGGGAAGCAACTCAAGATATTGTTGAAATATTAAAGGAGGAAGGCGCGGCAGAGGTAGGCGGAATTATGCATTGCTTTAGCGGCAGCGCCGAGACAGCAAAGGAATGTGTGAACATGAACTTTTATATCTCGCTGGGCGGTCCTGTTACATTTAAGAATGCCAAAAAGCCGAAGGAGGTAGCTGCTGAAATTCCGCTTGGTAAGTTGTTAATTGAAACAGACTGCCCGTATTTGGCGCCGCATCCTTACCGGGGAAAACGAAATGAACCGAGCTATGTGAAGTTGGTTGCCGAGCAAATTGCCGAAATAAAGGGATTGACGTACGAAGAGGTGGCCGAGGCAACGACACAAAATGCTAAAAAATGTTTCGCCATAAACTGATAAGGGAAATTGTCGAAACAGTAAGAAGCTTGTCCAAATTTTTTCCGATAACTAAAAGTTCTACACGTCTCCTTTTCAACATAGGATAACCGTGTCGATAAGTTTTCCTTTGCAAAATTTCCAGTTATGTGCATAATTAGGAATATGTTCTCAGGGTATGCAAGGGTTGACAGCCGGCGGCATGGTTTCACTATATCTCCATAAGAAAAGGAGGCGTTTTTCATCGTATTCAAAAACATGAAAAGCCTGTTTTTCCGGTCTTGGAGTGCGAGGAATTTGACCATTGCTTTTGCTAGTTTCGTAGTTTTGCTAACAACTCTTGGAATTCTTTTTTACGAAGGATCAAAGAAAACGGTGGCAATTACTCTTAATGGCGAACAAAAGGTCATCAAAACGCATGCAGATACCATTAAGGAATTATTGGATGAACTGGATGTTTCAATGCGCTCCCAAGACTACTTGTATCCAAAGGCGAGTACGAAGGTAAATGAAAACCTACATATCGTCTGGCTGCAAGCGAAACAGGTTACCATTGTCAAGAACAACGAGAAGAAAACGATTTGGACTACAGCCAAGACTGTAGCGGAGGCTTTGAAAGAACAACATATTGCTTTAAACGAGCATGATAAAGTTTCACCCGGACCGCAGACGGCAATCAAAAATAAGATGAAAATCGGCGTCACCGAGGCCTATCATCTGACTTTCATTGACGGCGGAAAAGAGCAAGCAGTCTGGTCCACTTCGACTACGGTCGCTGACTTTTTAACGCAGCAGGGCACTAAACTAAACGATTTTGACCGAGTTGAACCGCCATTAACAGAAACCATAGCAGAGAATGGTGTTGTTAACGTCATTCGTGTAGAAAAAGTCACCGATGTAGTGGAAGAACCTGTTGAATTTGCCGTGGTTACCAAGAGGGATGACAGCCTTGAGAAAGGGAAAGAACAGACCATCTCTCAAGGTAAAAAAGGGCTCGTTTCCAAACAATATGAAGTCCTAATCGAAAATGGTAAAGAGGTATCAAGGAAGTTAATCAGTGAGCAGATGGTTACAGCAAAACAGGATAGGGTTGTCGCTGTCGGCACGAAAGACTTAGCCCTTCAAGTATCCCGCGGTGAGGCACCTGCAGGAAAAGAGCTTTATGTGACGTCTACAGCGTATACAGCCTATTGTAATGGCTGTTCAGGAAGGACTGCAACCGGTTTTAATTTGCGCTCTAATCCGGACGCTAAAATAATTGCCGTTGATCCAAATATCATTCCGCTTGGCACGAAGGTTTATGTCGAAGGCTATGGCTATGCGGTTGCTGCCGATACAGGCGGGGCCATAAAAGGGTATATAATTGACGTATTTATGCCCTCAAAAGCTGATGCATATCGATGGGGACGAAAAAAAGTAAAGATTACGATAATGCAGTAATTCATTTTGCGGCAGGGGGAAACCCCTGCTTTTTTACTTTTTCTTAAAATTTCTTTATACTTAACAACGAACTCCTAAGCAAATGATTACTAAAGTTTATGAATGGTTTCGTTAATATAGACGATGGACATTACAAAAATGTTTCAACTTTTTTTCAATTATATTTATTTTTTGGAGGCAAAATGAAAATCAAGGAATTTATCGTGGTGGAGGGAAGAGATGATACGACGGCCATTAAACGGGCAGTCGAGGCGGATACGATTGAAACAAACGGGTCCGCAGTTAATCAAGCCACGATTGAAAAAATAAAACGTGCCCAGGAAACAAGGGGAGTCATTATTTTTACTGATCCAGATTATCCTGGTGAAAAAATTAGAAAAACCATTGCCGAACAGGTTCCAGGCTGTAAACATGCTTTCCTGGCAAAAGAGGATGCCTTGGCAAAAAGAGATAAAGGAATCGGGGTTGAGCATGCCTCACCAGATGCAATCAGGGCGGCTTTAAAGGACGCACAAGTCATGCGTGAAGATATTTTAGAAGAAATCAGCCAGGATGATTTAATCACTGCCGGACTAATCGGCGGGGAAGGCGCCAAGGAACGGAGAATTCAATTAGGGAAGCTATTAAAAATTGGCTATACAAACGGTAAGCAGCTGCATAAGCGTCTCATGATGTTTCAAATCAGCAAACAGGAATTTGCTGAGGCACTTAGCAAGGTACGTCAGGAGGAGAGTAATGGATAAAGATATCGCTACCCCTGTGAGAACAAGGGCTATTTTAGAAAAATACGGTTTTTCCTTTAAGAAAAGCCTGGGGCAAAATTTCTTAATCGATACGAATATATTAAAAAAGATTGTCAGCTTTGCGGACCTTACCGATGAATCAGGAGCCATTGAAATTGGCCCAGGAATCGGAGCCTTAACGGAACAGTTGGCCCGTTCGAGCAAAAAGACCGTTGCTTTTGAAATTGATCAAAGGCTTCTGCCAATTTTAGAGGATACGTTGTCACCATATTCGAATGTAAAAGTCATTCATAATGATGTGTTAAAGGCTGATGTTGCGGAGGTTATTGCTGCTGAATTTGCTGACATTTCTGATTTGATGGTGGTTGCTAATCTGCCTTATTATGTAACGACGCCGATTATTATGAAGTTGCTTGAAGAGCATTTGCCGATTCGCGGCATCGTTTGTATGCTCCAAAAAGAAGTAGCGGACCGGATTTCTGCGAAGCCTGGAACAAAGGACTACGGCTCCCTGTCCATCGCGGTTCAGTATTATACTGAAGCGGAGACCGTCATGATTGTGCCAAAAACGGTTTTTGTCCCGCAGCCAAACGTCGATTCTGCGGTCATCAGGCTGACACGGAGGGAAAACCCTGCTGTCCAGGTAAAGGATGAGAACTTCTTTTTCCAGGTGACAAAGGCGAGCTTTGCCCAAAGAAGAAAGACATTATTAAACAACTTAACAAGTGGCCTGCCAGATGGCAAACAAAAGAAAGAGGAAATCCTTGCGGCCTTGGCGGCTAGCGGCATTGAACCGTCAAGAAGAGGGGAAACACTGTCACTCGAAGAGTTTGGCGGCCTAAGCGACGAATTATATGCATACTTCCAATAGACCTTTAAAATAGGTCTATTTTTTTTCACAAGGACAACTACCCATGCATAGCCTATCAAAGAACCTTATTTGAAGGCCTTACCTGCGGTCTTATTGGAGTGACGACAGTGGATATAAAAATAAATGATATTGTCGGCAGACGTTCATATAATTGCGATATTCTCTTTCGAGTTATCGATATACAAAAAATTAATGGCCAGACAGTGGCGATCCTCTATGGCGAGGATTTCCGCCTAGTAGCAGATGCCCCATATCAAGATTTGATGGTAATTAACCCAAATGAGCGGCTAAAGCTCACGAAGGAGTACCGGACGCTCGAGGAGCAATCCTTAAGGCTTTTTACACAGGATGTCGATTTATTGAGGGAGAGGCAGGAATACGAAGCCACTAGTGGCTATGTAAAGCCGAGCAGCTATTTTCAAATCCCCGGAAAAGTCCTTCACCTAGATGGCGACCCTGCCTATTTAAAAAAATGCATGGCCTTATATGAAAAAATCGGTGTACCTGTTTTAGGGATTCATTGCAATGAAAAAGAGATGCCTGCGAAAATTGGCGGCTACATGGACTATTATCGTCCCGACATTCTCGTTATCACTGGACATGATGCTTATTCAAAAGCAAAGGGGAAAATGACTGATATCAATGCGTACCGCCATTCTAAACACTTTGTGGAAACGGTTAGGGAAGCCCGAAGGAAAGTGCCCCATTTGGACCAGCTTGTCATCTTTGCGGGTGCATGCCAATCCCATTTTGAATCGCTTATTCATGCCGGCGCAAACTTTGCCAGCTCCCCATCTAGGATCAACATTCACGCACTTGACCCAGTCTATATCGTCGCCAAAATCAGTTTTACCCCTTTTATGGAAAGAATCAACGTTTGGGAAGTGCTGAGAAATACACTTACAGGTGAAAAAGGGCTGGGAGGAATTGAAACAAAAGGAGTCCTCAGAACCGGAATGCCCTATCACCCTGTTCAAGAGGAGGAATAGGCCTATTAGAGAGGCGAAAAGCTAGTCATCAATATTAAACTACTTTCGCTATGCTCTAATGGGTTTATTTTTTCCCCTTGATACATATTCCCAAACATTTCAGGCAACGCTAAAAATGTTGAAATTTAGCAAAAAAAACAGAACAAAAAATATTGACAATCTTTTTGTCGGACTGATATAATTTATATTTTTGTTTGACATAAGTATGTCAGCGTGATATACTTTACATAGTGAGGTGGACCGAATGACTAAAACCTTAGCGGATATTAAAAAATCCCTGGACTCAAATTTAGGGAAAAGGTTGTTACTAAAGGCCAACGGGGGACGTCGAAAAACAATTGAACGTTCCGGTGTCCTTGCAGAGACGTACCCATCTGTTTTTGTCATCGAACTGGATCAGGATGAGAATGCATTCGAACGAGTTTCCTACAGCTATGCTGATGTTTTAACCGAAACCGTTCAAATTACCTTCTATGAAGAGGCAGCAGGAAATGCAGCTTTAAGCTAGAATATAATCAACGCATGGCAGTAAACCAAAGGTTTACTGCTTTTTGCTGTTCAAAAAGAACTAAAAAACACCTTGGCTGATTCTTCTATCTGTTGATTGGAGCGGAAATCAACAGACCTATATTAAAAAATTATTTAATACCCGAAATTATCTCATACTAATAATGCTGCGACAGGAAAGGGGTTGTTTAGATGGGCAGAAGAAGAGGAATCATGTCAGAACGCTTTAAAGAAGAATTAGCAAAAGAACTTGGATTTTACGATGTTGTCCAAAAAGAGGGCTGGGGCGGCATCCGGGCAAAAGATGCAGGGAATATGGTAAAGCGGGCCATCGAGCTTGCGGAACAGCAATTAACCAGCAGGAACTCGCATAAATCTTAATTCCCACAAGAACTTCCGCTATTTATTTAAACACTTAAACGCCGCAGCAAAGCCGGAGAATCTCCTCCGGCTTTTTTCTTGCTAAAAAAATATCACTTTTTTCTTATCAAAACTATGATAAAATATAAAATTTGATAGGATTCACGTCTTGCAATTGTCGTTTTGTGGTAAAATAGGACAATATATGGATTCGGAAAGCAGGAATGCAGGCAAAAGGAGCCTGTCTCTTAGGATATTTGTAAAAGTAGGTGGACGAGCGTGAAGCTTTTAGTTAAAGCACCGGCTAAAATTAATTTAGCACTGGATGTTTTACATAAACGGCCCGATGGATATCATGAGGTTGAAATGATTATGACCACCATTGATTTAGCCGACCGGGTTGAACTTTCCTTGTTACAGGAGGATAAAATACATATTCTTTCTCATAATCGGTACGTGCCCGATGACCAGCGTAATTTAGCCTACCAGGCTGCACTGCTGCTAAAAAACCGTTTTAATGTAAAGAAGGGTGTATCAATCTCCATTGAAAAAACAATCCCCGTTGCGGCTGGCTTGGCTGGTGGAAGCAGCGATGCAGCAGCAGCTTTAAGGGGCCTTAACAAGCTATGGAATCTTGGACTGACGTTGGATGAACTGGCTCAACTTGGCAGTGAAATTGGTTCAGACGTCTCCTTTTGTGTGTACGGTGGGACCGCGCTGGCAAAGGGCAGAGGGGAATTTATCACCGAACTGCCGGCTCCGCCGACATGCTGGGTTATTTTGGCCAAGCCGTTCATCGGTGTCTCAACTGCTGAGGTTTATCGGCGTTTGGATGTAAACAGAATCACCCACCCAAATATAAACGAAATGATCAATGCCATTGGGCAAAATGACTATCAAAAAGTATGCCAACATGTTGGCAACGTGCTAGAGGAAGTAACTTTAAACCTTCATCCAGAGGTAGCACAAATAAAAGACCAAATGAAACGATTCGGTGCAGATGCGGTATTAATGAGTGGCAGCGGTCCGACCGTTTTTGGGCTGGTTCAGCACGATTCCAGAATGCATCGCATTTATAATGGCCTGCGCGGGTTTTGTGACCAGGTTTTTGCAGTAAGAATGTTAGGTGAACGGCATACGCTTGATTAAAGGCGCACAATAATAGTATCCTTTAATTAGAATATTCGGATTCGGGGGGTTGTTATGAAATTTCGCCGCAGTGAACGTTTGATAGATATGACAAGTTATCTTCTCGATCATCCTCGCCAGTTAGTGCCGCTAACCTTTTTTGCGGAGCGTTATTCTTCGGCAAAGTCCTCAATCAGTGAAGATTTGGCCATTGTCAAAGAGACGCTTGAAGAAAGGGGAATCGGAACGCTGCAAACTGTGCCAGGAGCAGCGGGCGGTGTTAAATTTTTCGTCAAGGTAAGCAAGAGAGAAGCTGAGCCTTTCATTAATGAGCTCTGTCAGCTTATCGGCAGTCCTGACCGGCTTTTGCCCGGCGGCTATTTATATTTGACTGATATTTTAGGCAGTCCGCAGGTGGTGCAAAAGGCAGGAAGAATCATTGCTTCGGCCTATGCGGATGCAAAAATTGATGTCGTCATGACAATAGCCACAAAAGGTATACCGCTCGCGTATGCCGTTGCCAGTCAATTAAATGTTCCGGTAGTGATTGTCAGAAGGGACAGCAAAGTGACAGAAGGGCCGACTGTAAGCATTAATTATGTGTCAGGTTCAGCCAAAAGGATACAAACAATGGTTCTTTCCAAGCGAAGCATGAAGGAAGGGGCAAATGTCCTCATTGTTGATGATTTTATGAAGGCGGGCGGTACAGTCTTAGGTATGGTAAGCATGCTTGAGGAGTTCAATGGCCACGTAGCCGGGATTGCTGTTTTAGTCGAAGCGGAGGAAACTGAGGACAGGTTAGTGGATGACTACTTATCGTTAGTTAAGCTATCAGATGTAGATGTTAAAGAAAAAAGTATCAATGTGGAAGTGGGAAACTTTTTTGATAGGTAAAGGAGAGGAATATACGATGAAAGTTGTACAAACCAATCAAGCCCCGGCTGCAATCGGCCCATACTCACAAGGTATTATTGTAAACAATATATTCTACAGCTCTGGACAAATTCCGTTAACTGCTGAAGGAACAATGGTAACAGGGGATGTAAAAGAACAGACACATCAAGTGTTCCGCAATTTGCAGGCTGTTCTGAGTGAAGCTGGTGCTTCATTAGAAACCGTCGTAAAGGCCACTGTCTTTATCAAAAACATGGACGAATTTGTGGAGGTTAATGAAGTCTATGGTGAATATTTTTCCGTCCACAAACCAGCCAGATCCTGCGTAGAAGTGGCTCGTCTTCCAAAAGACGCCTTAGTTGAAATCGAAGTAGTAGCGCTCGTAAAATAATACGGGCGTTTTTTTGTCAGCAAAAATCCAAAATTTACAAATGTTCACCAATTTGCCCTAATTTTTCAAAAAATTTTTTAAAAATAAAGAAGGAAAACGCAAAATCTTGTTGAATTATTAATCTAACATTGAGAAAAGGGTGTGAGCACATGGAAGTAACTGACGTAAGACTGCGCCGCGTTAATACCGACGGTCGCATGAGAGCGATTGCATCAATCACATTAGATAATGAGTTCGTGGTTCACGACATTCGCGTTATTGACGGAAACAACGGTTTGTTTGTCGCTATGCCAAGTAAACGGACTCCTGATGGAGAATTTCGTGATATTGCGCATCCAATCAATTCAGGAACACGTGGAAAAATCCAAGAAGCTGTATTGGCTGAGTACCACCGTTTAGGTGAATTGGAAGTAGAATTCGAAGAAGCCGGAGCTTCCTGAAGATAATCAACTAGGGCCTTTCTTCTGAGTAAGGCTCTTTTTATTATTTAAAAAATCCCCCCTCGTCCTCCCCTCACAAATAATTATCCCAATCGGAAAAAACGCAATATTATGACATTAGACACATATCGTTCATTCCTTGAAATGAGTTCCTATTTACGATAATATTTTTTATGGATAAGAAGGTTGAAAAATGGAGGATCAGTCCATGTCAAATCGTTATGCTGTGATTTTGGCCGCCGGGCAAGGAACGCGGATGAAATCAAAGCTTTATAAGGTATTGCACCCAGTGTGCGGAAAACCAATGGTACAGCATGTTGTAGATCAAGTCAAAAAACTTGATATTAAGGATATCGTGACCATCATCGGCCATGGTGCCGAAAAAGTACGGGCCCAATTAGGTGATGAGAGTCTGTATGCCCTGCAAGAAAAGCAGCTAGGGACAGCTCATGCGGTGATGCAGGCTGCCAGCATGCTTGAGGGAAAAGAGGGAACAACGATTGTCGTATGCGGAGATACGCCGCTCATTAAAGCAGAAACGATGGAGGCTTTATTTAAAGAGCATGTAGAAGCAAAGGCAAAAGCCTCGATTCTTACGGCAAAAATCGACAATCCTGCCGGTTATGGCCGTATCGTTCGCAATGAAAGTGGTTTTGTTGAAAAAATCGTGGAGCATAAAGATGCCACGGAAGAAGAGCGGAAGATCAACGAAATAAACACAGGAACATACTGCTTTGACAATCAGGCTTTATTCGAAGCACTGAAAAATGTTTCAAATGATAATGTGCAGGGAGAATATTATTTACCGGACGTTATTGAAATCTTGAAGAAGCAGGGAGAAATCGTTACAGCTTACCAAACTGAAGATTTGGATGAGACTCTAGGGGTTAATGACCGCGTGGCTTTGGCAGAAGCAGAACGGATTATGCGTGGGCGCATTAATGAAGCCCAAATGCGCAATGGGGTAACCATAATTGACCCGCAAAACAGCTATATCGAAGCTGATGTACAAATTGGACCTGATACGGTAATCCATCCAGGAACAATCCTAAAAGGTGAAACTGTTATCGGGGCAGATTGCATCATTGGCCCACATTCAGAAATTGCTAACTGCCATGTTGGCGATGAGACGGTTATCCGTCAATCTGCCGCTTATAATAGTTCGATTGGCTCCCATGTCAATATTGGGCCGTTCGCCCATATCCGCCCGGATTCAGCAATTGCTGATGAGGTGAAAATCGGCAACTTTGTGGAAATCAAAAAGGCTGTATTCGGTCAAGGAAGCAAAGCGTCCCATCTGAGCTATATCGGTGATGCGGAGGTTGGCAGCGACGTCAATATCGGCTGCGGCTCTATCACGGTTAATTACGATGGTAAAAATAAATATTTAACAAAGATTGAAGATCATGTGTTTATTGGCTGTAATTCCAACTTGGTTGCTCCAGTCACGATTGGCGAAGGAGCTTATGTAGCTGCTGGTTCCACTGTCACAAAGAATGTTCCTGGAAATGCATTGGCGATTGCCAGAGCACATCAAGTGAATAAAGAAAATTATGTTGAAAAGCTAAATATAAAGAAATAAGCGAAATTAAAATGGAGGGCCCTCATGTCGAACCAATATTTAGATCCAAATTTAAAGGTATTTAGTTTAAACTCCAATGTTGCACTAGCTAGAGAAATTGCAAAGGTTATTGGGGTAGAGCTTGGAAAGAGCTCGGTTACAAGATTCAGTGACGGTGAAATTCAAATTAATATTGAAGAGAGTATCCGCGGCTGTGATGTCTATGTCATCCAATCGACAAGTGCACCAGTAAATGAAAATATCATGGAACTATTAATCATGATTGATGCGCTAAAGAGGGCTTCTGCCAAAACAATCAATATTGTTATGCCGTATTATGGCTATGCCCGTCAGGACCGGAAAGCGCGCGCCCGTGAACCAATCACTTCGAAATTAGTGGCCAATCTGCTTGAGACTGCCGGTGCGACCCGCGTGCTGACCCTTGATTTGCATGCACCGCAGATCCAAGGATTTTTCGATATTCCAATCGACCATCTTATGGGTGTGCCGATTTTATCGGAATACTTTAGAAATAAAGAATTAAATGGTGATATTGTGGTTGTTTCGCCAGACCATGGCGGCGTAACGAGAGCCAGAAAAATGGCTGAACGCCTCAAGGCGCCAATCGCAATTATCGACAAACGCCGTCCAAGACCAAATGTGGCAGAGGTTATGAATATCGTTGGTAACATTGAAGGCAAAGTTGCCATTTTAATTGATGATATTATTGATACAGCAGGGACCATTACCCTTGCCGCTAACGCGTTAGTAGAAAACGGGGCAAAGGAAGTTTATGCCTGCTGTACACATCCAGTTTTATCGGGCCCTGCCATTGAAAGAATTCAGAATTCCAAAATCAAAGAATTGGTTGTAACAAATTCTATTGATCTTCCGGAAGAAAAGAAAATTGAAAAAATCCAAAGCTTGTCTGTTGCGCCATTAATCGGCGAAGCGATTATTCGCATCCACGAAGAGCAATCAGTCAGCACATTGTTTGATTAAGATTAATCTAAGGTGAACAGTCCCGCTTTTCTATTGTCTAGCTCCAGGCGCCATCGGCTCGAGGTCACAAGCCAATCCGTCCAAAAGGTTAAAAAGCAACCTTTCGGCCGGCTCGTCTTGTGCTTGTCGCCGATAGGCGGGCGCCTTCCGCTTTTCTAAAAAGAAACAGTACAAATATGTTTAGACCTTCCTTTTTTGGGGAAATTTTATATAGATAAATGAAATAGGAAGGTGGACTATACATGAGTACTGTTTTACAAGCGAAGGAGCGGAAGGAGCTGCGCCGTTCGGAATTGAGGAAAATCCGCGATAACGGCAATATCCCTGCTGTGGTATATGGAGCAAAAGTTGAGAGCAAGCCGGTGTTTGTCAGTGGGGCTGATTTTACAAAAACCATTCGCGCTGTAGGCAGAAACGGAATCATTTCACTCGATGTTGATGGCAGCAAACAGGATGTTATATTAACGGCTTACCAAGAGGATGCCATTAAAAAAGAAGTTATTCATGTTGATTTTCTAGCCGTTGATAAGTCATCAAAAGTAACAGTTGATGTTAGACTTGTTTTGGCTGGAGAAGCAGCGGGCGTGAAGGACGGCGGCGTTCTGCAGCAGCCATTGCATCAGCTTTCCATCACGACCACACCAGACAATATTCCGCCGCAGATTGAAGTAGATGTTTCTCATTTGCAGGTAGGCGAAACTATTCTGGCGGGGGATATTCCAGCCTTTGATTTTACGATTAATCATGAGGATAGTGAAGTAATTGCCTCCATTCTGCCTCCGAAGGTAGAAGTGGAAATTAATGCTGGCGAGCAGCAGGAGGGCGGCCACCCTGACAACGAAGAAGGCAGGGAAACAGAGCCTGAAGGGAAAGAATAGAAATAGACGTAACCTAGCTTTAGGTTACGTCTTTTGTTGCATTATCCTTAAAGGAGAAGTGCGGGAGGAGCATGCCGTTAATAACAAAGGTTATTGGAGCTCAAACTGGTTACAAAAATGGAAAAAGGGTCACCAATAAGGGCTATTGGAGCCCAAACCGGTTCGGAAAAATGAAAAAAGGTCGCCAATAAGGGCTATTGGAGCCCAAACCGGTTCAGAAAAATGAAAAAAGGTCGCCAATAAGGGCTATTGGAGCCCAAACCGGTTCAGAAAAATGAAAAAAGGTCGCCAATAAGGGCTATTGGAGCCCAAACCGGTTCTGGAAAATGAAAAAAGGTCGCCAATAAGGGCTATTGGAGCCCAAACCGGTTCCGAAAAATGAAAAAAGGGTCACCAATACGGGCTATTGGAGCCCAAACCGGTTCTGAAAAATGGAAAAAGGTCGCCAATACGGGCTATTGGAGCCCAAACCGGTTCTGAAAAATGGAAAAAGGGTCACCAATAAGGGCTATTGGAGCCCAAACCGGTTCTGGAAAATGAAAAAAGGTCGCCAATAAGGGCAACCGGTCCCGAAATCAGAGAAAAGGTCACCAATAAAGGTTATTGGGGCCCAAACTGAGCCCAATCTTTGAAAAAAGAGGATAACATTATGTTTCGAAAATTTTTTAACAGGCGGGCGAAACAGGAAGAGGAGGCGGGAGTCCCTATGAAATTAATCGTTGGATTAGGCAACCCCGGGAAACAGTACGATCAAACCCGGCACAATGTCGGCTTTGAAGTCATTGACGAGTTGGCAAACCGGTTGCAAATCCCCCTTAATCAGTCAAAATTTAAAGGTTTGTACGGCATGGGCAATCACAAAGGGGAAAAGGTATTGCTGTTAAAGCCGCTGACCTATATGAATTTATCTGGAGAATCTATCAGCGCGGTGATGGATTATTATAAAATAGAGTTAGAAGACCTTGTCGTTATCTATGATGACCTTGATTTGCCGGTTGGGAAAATCCGCCTGCGCCAAAAGGGGAGTCCAGGCGGTCATAATGGCATTAAATCAACAGTGGCCCATCTTGGCACTCAAGCCTTTAACCGTATCCGGATTGGAATTGACCGGCCGCATCCACCGGGAATCAGCGTTCCTGACTATGTGCTGGGAAGGTTCCTCCCCGAAGAGCAGCAGCCAATCAAAGAAGCGGTGGAAAAAAGTGCAGATGCCTGTGAGGCATGGCTGGAACGGCCATTTTTGCAGGTTATGAACGATTATAATCAGTGAATTGTTCATGATAAAGAAGGATCTTTCATACAATAAAGACAAGAAACGGGAGAGTTGAGAATGAATAAGTTCCTCCTGCAAGGTTCATACTATTATCAAGGAATCTTGAGATCAGGAGGGATTGTATGGCCATCCATTACCATTGCCGCCATTGTGGCTCAAATATTGGTTCAATTCAGCAAACGTCCATCCATTCAGAAGCGCTTGGACTTCATAGATTAACGGACCAAGAGAGACAGGATATGGTTACTTATGATAATTCAGGAGATATTCATATAAAGGCAATTTGCGAGGACTGTCAGGAAGCATTAGAGAAGAATCCAGATTTTCACCAATATGATTATCTTATTCATTAACCAGCTTTGGAGGGGAAATCCAAAGCGTTTTTCTATTTAAGAAATGAACTTGATAGATGCAAACATGTACGGGAGGAGGAGAAACTTTGGAGGGGTTAAAATCACTATTCCTTCAGCAGGAAGATATTTACTCGGTTATTTCCGGAGTAGAAGAGGGCTTAAGGGAACAGCTTATTGCGGGCCTATCCGGCTCATCGAGAACAGTGCTGACAGCTGCAATCTACGAAAAAATGAAAAGACCAATAATGGTTGTCACCCATAATTTGCTGCAGGCACAAAAACTTTATGATGACATTGCAAATTTAGTGAATGAAAAGGAAGTTTTTCTTTTTCCTGCAAATGAGTTAATTGCTGCTGAAATGAGCATTGCCAGTCCAGAGCTCAAGGCGCAGCGGATGGAAGCTTTAAATTATTGGAGCAAACAGACCAGGGGAATCATGATTGTCCCGATTGCCGGATTAAAGAAAATCCTCCCTCCAAAATCACTGTGGGAAAAATACCAGCTTTCCTTAAAAGTAGGAGAAGATATCAATCTTGATTCTTTGTTAAACATCCTCGTGCAAATGGGGTATGTACGGGGAGAAATGGTATCCACACCGGGTGAATTTAGTGTAAGAGGCGGCATCATTGATATTTATCCATTAACAGAGGAAAACCCGCTGCGCATTGAACTGTTTGATACAGAAATCGATTCAATTCGTTATTTTTCTCTAGAGGACCAAAGATCAAAGGAAAAGGTGTCCGAGGTCTTTATCGGACCAGCAACAGAGGTATTATTAGAGGCAGAACATTATAGCCGCATGGTTGGAAAAATAGAAGATGGTTTAGGGATTAGTCTAAGGAAATTAAAAAATGATAAAGCAAAAATCGAACTTAGCCAAAATATTAGCTTCGAACTCGAGCAGTTGAAAAATGGCCAAAAGCCCGATCAGGTTTTTAAATACCTGTCACTGGCCTATGAAACCCCTAGTAGTTTACTAGACTATCTGCCTAAGAACGGGCTGGTTATAATCGATGAAATCAGCAGGATTCAAGAGATGAATGAATCCCTTGTGAAAGAGGAGGCAGAGTGGTATACAGCTTTACTTGCTGAAGGGCAAATTATCCATGATGTACAAATATCCCACGATTTGCAGGCGTTTTTGCAAAGAAAGCAATTTCCAATTCTTTATATGTCGTTATTTTTACGGCATGTGGCCAATACCAGCCCGCAAAATATTATTAATATTTCCTGCCGGTCGATGCAGAATTTTCACGGGCAGATGCATTTGTTGAAATCAGAAATAGAAAGATGGAAAAAAGGGAATTATACCATTTTATTTTTAGGGGCTAACGAAGAGAGAGTTGCCAAGCTAGAACGGGTGCTCGAAGACTATGAAATTGACGCAAATGTTACCTCCGAGAACCAGCAGCTTTTACCGGGGAAAACCCAGATTATAAGGGGAAATCTGCAGACGGGGTTTGAACTTTCAATTCAGAAAATTGCCGTTATTACGGAGGAAGAGCTCTTTAATAAACGGGTGAAACGGTCCTCCAGCCGTCAAAAGCTATCCAATGCCGAGCGGATTAAAAGCTACTCGGAGTTGAAGATTGGCGATTATGTTGTTCATGTGAATCATGGAATAGGAAAGTATTTAGGCATTGAAACTCTTGTGATAAACGGGATTCATAAGGATTATCTACATATCCGCTATCAAGGGACTGATAAACTCTATGTACCTGTAGAACAAATCGACCTTGTCCAGAAGTATGTCGGTTCTGAAGGAAAAGAGCCGAAAATCTATAAACTCGGCGGTACCGATTGGAAGAAGGTAAAGAAAAAGGTTCAATCATCGGTAGAGGATATAGCCGACGATTTAATCAAATTATATGCCGAGCGGGAAGCGGCAGTCGGTTACGCCTTTACACCGGATGGGGATATGCAGCGGGAGTTTGAAACATCATTTGCTTATCGTGAAACAGATGACCAGCTTCGGTCGATTCATGAAATCAAAAAGGATATGGAACGGCCGCGGCCAATGGACCGGTTATTATGCGGCGATGTCGGTTATGGGAAAACAGAGGTCGCTATCCGCGCCGCTTTTAAAGCAATTGCTGACGGTAAACAGGTGGCATTCCTTGTACCGACGACGATTTTAGCACAGCAGCATCACGAAACATTAAGAGAGAGATTTCAAGACTTTCCGATTAATATCGGCTTATTAAGCAGGTTCCGTACGAAAAAACAACAAACAGAAACAATCAAAGGGCTGAAGGCAGGAACTGTGGATATAGTCGTTGGCACCCATCGCCTGCTCTCAAAAGACATTGTTTATCATGATTTGGGATTGTTAATTATTGATGAGGAACAAAGATTTGGTGTTTCACATAAAGAGAAAATCAAAAAACTGAAAACAAATATTGATGTGTTAACCTTAACGGCGACACCAATCCCAAGAACGCTGCATATGTCGATGCTTGGCGTAAGGGACTTATCGGTCATTGAAACGCCGCCGGAAAACCGTTTCCCAGTGCAGACCTATGTAATGGAATACAATGGTGCCTTGGTAAGGGAAGCGATTGAGCGCGAGCTTGCCCGCGACGGACAAGTATACTTTTTATATAACCGCGTCGAGGATATCGACCGGAAGGCAGAGGAAATTTCCATGCTGGTGCCGGACGCAAAGGTCACCTTTGCCCATGGTCAGATGTCGGAAAACGAGCTTGAATCGGTGATGCTTGGTTTTTTGGCGGGTGATTTCGATGTCCTTGTCAGTACGACCATTATTGAAACAGGTGTCGATATACCGAATGTTAATACTTTGATTGTCCATGATGCCGATCGCATGGGACTCTCCCAGCTTTATCAGCTCCGCGGCCGGGTCGGAAGATCAAACAGGGTGGCCTATGCTTATTTCACATATCGGAAGGATAAGGTTTTGACAGAGGTAGCTGAAAAACGCCTCGAGGCGATAAAAGAATTTACCGAGTTAGGTTCCGGTTTTAAAATTGCGATGAGGGACCTGTCCATCCGCGGTGCAGGAAATTTACTCGGCGCCCAGCAGCATGGATTTATTGATTCAGTAGGGTTTGACCTTTATTCGCAAATGCTCAAAGAGGCAATTGAGGAACGGAAGGGTGACCTTAAGGCTGAGGCAAAACCTTCAGTGGAAATTGACCTTGAAATTGATGCCTATATTCCAGATTCCTATATCCGGGACGGCCATCAAAAAATCGAAATGTATAAACGCTTCAGAGGAGCTTTGGCACTTGAGGATATTGACGAGCTGCAGTCTGAAATGCTCGACCGCTTTGGTGAATATCCTGACGAGGTCGGCTACCTATTCCAAATTGCCGAAATGAAGGTATACGCCATCCAAAATGGCGTAGAGCTGATTAAACAGGTCAAGCAGGATGTCACGATTTTATTAACGGAAGAAATGACAAACACGATTGAAGGCAGCAAGCTTTTCCATATTGGCAACCGCTTTGGAAGAGCCGTTACCCCGGGCATGGAAGGACGTAAGCTGAAAATCATGATTAAAACAAAGGACCTTGAGACTGCACAATGGCTTAATATTGTGTTTGAAATGATCAAGGGAATTTCTTTGGCGAAAAAAGAACAGGGAAATCCTGTAAATTAACGAAAAGGACCTGACCCCAACATTAACGCATTAAAGCGGGGTTCAGGCCCTTTTATGTGATGTTGGGAATCTTTCCTGAATATGTGAAAAAAATATGTCCTATGTGAATAGAACTTTCCAGTTGAAAGATACTAAGTTCAAAGTTGGTGATGATTTCAATTAAAGGAAATTAAGTCACTCACCAAGTTGAAAAATCATCAGATGAAAGTGAGGCAACATTGGATGAAAGCAACTGGAATAGTTCGTCGAATCGATGATTTGGGTCGTGTTGTAATTCCTAAAGAAATACGCAGAACGCTGCGTATCCGTGAAGGGGATCCATTAGAGATCTTCGTGGACCGGGATGGAGAAGTCATTTTAAAGAAGTATTCACCAATCAGCGAATTAAGCGATTTTGCCAAAGAATATGCTGAAGCCCTATTTGACAGCCTCGGTAATCCTGTTTTAATTTGTGATAGAGATGCGTATATTGCTGTTGCAGGCGGTTCTAAGAAAGATTATTTAAATAAAAATATCAGTGATTTAGTCGAGAAAACAATGGAGGATCGCAACTCCATGCTCAGTACCCAGCAGGGCGATGTTGCCTTGGTTGAGGGTAACGACGAACCAGTAACATCTTATACAATCGGGCCAATAATTGCAAATGGCGACCCGATTGGGGCAGTTATCATTTTTTCAAAGGAAGGCTCCCTTGGTGAGGTTGAACAAAAGGCAGTTGAAACGGCCGCAGGTTTCCTCGCTAGGCAAATGGAGCAATAAAATGCGGTATAACATTAAAAAAGGCAGCCAGCGCTGCCTTTTTTAATGTTTGCTAATAAGAAAGAGTGAAATTTTTACAAAATTTCACCCTTTCTTTAACGTATAAATTCAACTACGGCTCATGAACCGTCCTATCAGACTCGCCAATCGCCGAGTTTTCATTTATAATGGATGCGCTTATGCTAATTAGGCAGGTGAAACTGTGAAAAATATCAATCCTTCAAAGGCTGTGTTTAAAGGGGCCTTTATTTTAGCTTTATCGGCACTGATTACCAAAATTTTAAGTGCTTTTTACCGTATTCCCTTTCAAAACATTGTCGGGGATATCGGGTTTTACATATATCAGCAGGTTTATCCATTTTATGGGGTGGCTGTTGTTCTTTCTACTACCGGATTTCCGGTTGTCATATCAAAGCTGTATGCTGAGCTGCTGGAAAAAGGCGACCAGGAAAAGTCACGCCTTCTTCTATTTTTATCGTTTATCTATTTGCAGATATTCGGCCTTCTTTGTTTTCTTGTTCTTTATTTTGGGGCCGGTCAGCTGTCTCTTTGGATGAAGGATCCTCATCTGGCCGTCATCATCCGGGTAGTTTCGATAGTTTTTTTAACCTTTCCATTTGTCTCGGTTTTGCGGGGCTATTATCAGGGAAAAGGCGATATGGTACCGACCGCTTTATCTCAAGTGGCAGAACAAACAATCCGCGTTGTCACGATTCTTTTTCTATCATGGCTGTTAATGGAAAAAGGAGTTTCCCTCTATCTTGTCGGCGGGGGCGCGATGTTTGGGTCGATTACAGGCAGTTTGGTTTCTGGGCTTATTTTGTTTATGTTTTTGTGGATTCGTAAAGAATGGAAACTAATGGCGCCAAATAAAGGTAATTTAAAGACGAGCGCCCTTCAAGTAAAGCGGATCTTTAAAGCGCTCACGTTTCAAGGACTTACTATTTGTGTAAGCGGCATGCTGATGATTTTTATTCAAATGGCGGATTCTTTAAACCTCTATTCTCTGCTCGTTTCGAATGGAACCCCCGGGGATATGGCAAAAAGCTTAAAAGGAATCTTTGACCGCGGCCAGCCGCTCATCCAGCTGGGAACAATTGCGGCTTCTTCGATGTCGTTAACTTTGGTGCCGTTGATTAGCCGCGAGAGGCTTGCTTCCAAACCGGAATTTTTACACCACAAAATTCAATTGGCGCTAAAAGTAAGTATCGTTATTGGCGTAGGGGCTTCTGCTGGATTATGGGCGATTATTCGTCCGGCCAACACTATGCTGTTTGAGAATGATTATGGTTCAGATGTTTTAGGGATGCTTAGTTTTGTTATTTTGTTTACATCAATGATTGCAACGATTGTTGCCATTCTCCAGGGATTAGGCAGCTTTGCCCTTCCAGCTTTGGCGGTGGCAGCGATATTTCCTGTTAAGTATGTATTAAACATGATATTCGTACCAACGTTAGGTACAATGGGGGCAGCACTTTCTACTTTGTTATCGCTCGGTATTATTATCATTTTATTATTTATTCATTTTAAAAAAATTGCGCCCCTCCCGCTATTTCATCTTCGTTTTATAAGGACTGTTTTGGTGGCGGCGCTAGCTATGGTTCTTTTTTTGAAAGGCTGGTTGTTCCTAGCAGGACTTCTATTGGAACCACTTGGATTAAGCCGCTTTGGTGCAGCTATCCAGTCTTTAAGTGCTGTATTTTCTGGTGGAATTCTATTCACGTTGATTATTATTAGAGGACGCACTTTTCTAGAGGAAGAGCTTGCCCTTTTCCCGTTTGGCAGTAAACTCATTCATTTTATGGCTCGAAAGGATCGAAGATAATATGGCGAAAAAAATTGAAATTGTCGGATTGGGTGCAGGAGATCTGCAGCAGCTTCAGGTCGGCGTTTATCGAAAACTTATAAAAGGACAGCAGCTTTTTTTGCGAACAAAGGAGCATCCGGTAGTCGCAGAGTTAGTGAAGGAAGGAATGGTTTATACTTCCTTTGATTCCGTTTATGAAAAGCATGAGCAGTTTGAGGATGTCTATCAGGAAATTGCCGAAAACTTGCTGGAGAAGGCGCAATCGGAATCAGTAACCTATGCTGTGCCCGGGCATCCCCTTGTAGCAGAGCGGACGGTCCAAATCCTTTTGGAAAATGGGGCAAAGGCCGGGGTTGAAATTGTCATTGGCGGAGGTCAAAGCTTTATCGATGCTTTATTCACTTCCTTAAAAATTGACCCTATTGACGGGTTTCAGCTGTTAGACGGCACCTCGCTTGAGGCGGGACAGCTCCAAATAGACCAGCATATCATCATCAGCCAGGTCTATGATGCCTTTGTTGCTTCGAATGTGAAATTAACCTTAATGGAGAAGCTTCCGGATGATTATGAGGTATATATTGTCTCTGCAGCAGGCAGTCAAGAAGAGTCAATTATGAAAGTACCTTTATATGAAGTAGACCGGAATTTATCTATTGATAATTTAAGGTCCATCTACGTTCCTCCGGTACAGGAGGAAGAAATTTTATGGAGAACCTTCCCCAAGCTGCGCAACATTATTGCCCATTTGAGGGGACCAAATGGCTGCCCATGGGATAAAGAACAAACCCATGAGTCATTAAAGAAATATTTAATTGAAGAAACGTATGAAGTGATTGAAGCGATTAATAGCGAGGATATTGACCATCTCATCGAAGAATTGGGAGATGTTCTGTTGCAGGTTTTGCTGCACGCACAAATTGGCGAGGATGATGGGTATTTCTCCATTGAGGATGTGATTGAAGGCTTGTCCGCGAAGATGGTCCGCCGCCATCCTCATGTTTTTGGAGGTGCTGAAGCGGCTAATGCCAATGAGGTGGTCAAGAATTGGCAGGAGATTAAGAAGCAGGAAAAAGGCGGGGAGCACGCTGATGTCTCCTTGCTTGCCGGAGTTTCGCTGGCCCTGCCTAATCTGCTGCGCGCCTATGAGCTCCAAAAGAAAGCGGCAAAGGTGGGCTTTGATTGGAAGGAAATTGGCCCTGCCTTGGAGAAAGTTAAAGAGGAGCTGGATGAATTTATTGCCGAACTTGATGGAACGGAAGAGGGTCATGTCCGTGCAAATAAAGAATTCGGCGATTTATTGTTTGCGTTTGTCAATGTCGCCCGGTTTTTAAAAATTAATCCGGAAGAAGCTTTGTTTGCAACAAATGAAAAGTTTATTCGGCGTTTTCAGTACATTGAAGAGAAGGTAAAGATGAGCGGAAAAGCTATCGAAGCCCATTCCCTCAAGGAATTGGATCAGTACTGGGATGAGGCAAAATTAAAAGGGCTATGATGCATGGGGACGGTTCTCATGCATCAATGCTGGAATTATCCCAAAATTAAAAGGGATTTAGAAAGGGTCGAGTTAACATGCGTTTAGATAAATTTTTAAAGGTATCAAGGTTAATTAAAAGAAGAACACTGGCAAAAGAAGTGTCAGACCAAGGGAGAATTGAAATCAACGGTAAAGAGGCAAAAGCAAGCTCTACTGTAAAGGTCGGAGATGAATTAACACTCCGCCTTGGCCCTAGGAGAATTACCGTCCGAATTGAACGAATTCAGGAAACTACCCGTAAGGAAGAAGCAGCAGAAATGTATACAATTCTAAAAGAAGAACGGGTCGGCTATTCCGAGGAGCAAAACGACTAATGATGTTCTAATTCTTTTACCTCACACATAGAAATGTACAAAAAGGTTGTACAAATAGAAAAGCGGAAGCTCCTTGGCGCTGAAGCTGGACAAATGATTGTGAGGGATGAAGGATGAGCCAATATTATGATAATACTCCTGCTAAAAGCAGTATTCCTGACCACGATGTGATTATGAGAGGAAGAAAGCTTCTTGATATTACCGGTGTGAAGCAAGTGGAAAGCTTTGATAATGAGGAGTTTTTATTAGAAACTTCAATGGGCTTTTTAGCGATCAAGGGACAAAACCTGCAAATGAAGAACCTGGATGTTGAAAAAGGGATTGTTTCGATTAAAGGGAAAATATTTGATTTGGTCTATCTTGATGAACACCACGGGGAGAAGGCTAAAGGATTCTTTAGCAAGTTGTTCCGATGACCCTTTCTACGCAATTTCTGACAATGCTTTCCATGATTGGCATGGGGTCATTATTTGGGGCAATGCTTGACACGTATCATCGGTTTTTAAAGAGGCCCCATCGAAAAGGCTGGATTGTATTTTTAAATGATCTGTTATTTTGGATGATTCAAGCCTTACTAATCTTTTATGCGTTATTTTTAGCAAATAACGGAGAATTGCGGTTTTATATTTTTATAGCTCTTCTATGTGGATTCGCTGCCTATCAAAGCTTATTAAAAGCGATGTACCTGAGGCTCCTGGAGCTTTTAATTGAGACTGTCATCTCCATCTCCCGATTTACAAAAAGAACCTTCCTCCTCTTGATTTATAAACCAATTGTCGGACTGATCCAGCTTGTCATCGCCATCCTATTAACATTTGGCAGGGGGTTATTATCCCTTGTCAAATTTATTTGGAAGGTCCTTCTTTATATCCTGAACGTGCTATTTGTCATTGTGAAGAAGATTTTGTTTGTTTTTTGGAAACTTTTGCCGAAAGGTATTAAAAAATCCGTCGAGAAGTTATATAATAGAACGGCAGGAAAATCAAAGGGAATCGTGAATTATATTAGTAAGTGGATGGACAAGTTGAGAAAAAGAAAAGAGTAAGGAAGGATATAAATGGGAGCAGAACGACAAAAAGCAGTATCAAAAATCCAAACAGCTTATGTCCAACAGCAGGAATATGCTGAAATTGCATCAGCCCGCAGGAAAAAGCTGCTTCTCAGACGGCTGTCACTGTTTTTTGTGTTTGCCTGTTTGCTTTCTTATTTTATGATATCCAGTTATCTTTCCCAAACAAGAATCTTGGAGGCGAAAGTGGCGGAGAAGCGGAAGCTTGATCATCAGCTGGCAGATTTAAAAAAGCAAGAGAAGATATTAAAAGAGAACATCGTCAAATTAAATGATGATGATTACATTGCGAAGCTTGCCCGCAAAGAGTATTTTTTCTCGGACAAGAACGAAATAATCTTTAATATTCCAGAAGAAAAGAAGGAAAAATGAACCAATATGTAGTGTTATTGACACTCAATTTTGCCTTTCTGTATAATATATAGTAAGATGATTTTTAAATTTTTAAGGAGGAACAT
The DNA here is from genome assembly GCF_030127045.1 of Neobacillus sp. 114. Classification (NCBI taxonomy): domain Bacteria; kingdom Bacillati; phylum Bacillota; class Bacilli; order Caryophanales; family Bacillaceae; genus Neobacillus; species Neobacillus sp. 114. The sequence goes on from NZ_CP126144.1 coordinate 69,441, forward strand.
TTTTTTTATGTCAATCGAAGTAGGCAGCAAGTTACAGGGAAAGGTGACAGGCATTACAAATTTCGGAGCGTTTGTGGAGCTGCCGGATGGTTCAACTGGACTCGTTCACATCAGTGAGGTCGCAGACAACTATGTAAAAGATATCAATGATCATCTTAAAGTTGGCGACCAGGTTGAAGTGAAGGTTCTTAATGTTGAGAAAGATGGGAAGATTGGACTATCCATCAAAAAAGCAAAAGATAGACCGGAACCAGAGAAAAAACATTCACACTCCCATTCGCAACGTCCTCGTCAGGGAAGGGCAAACGATCGTAATAATAATAGACCGGAATCCTTCGAGCAAAAAATGGCAAGATTCTTAAAAGACAGTGAAGATCGTTTATCTTCCCTAAAGCGGCACACCGAGTCCAAGCGCGGCGGAAGAGGAGCTAGACGGGGGTAACTTGCTGCAGACTTTTTAAACAAATAGAGCAGGTTTTACAAAAAGACAGGTCGTAATGGCCGGTCTTTTTTTTTGTACCAATATGTATTAAAAACTTTGAAATAATGACAACAAATTAAGATAGATAATATTATTTGATTGAAAATAGTGAAAACCGTCGAACGATTCTTTGAACTCGTTCACTATTATGACAAACTTTTAAATCTAGCAAACTTATAATAGATTCTAACAATAATGAATCGGGAGTGTGGATATATGGAAAAGCCAAATGCGAGTTTAATAGAACCGATCGGGGAAGTCAATCTTCACACGCCAAAATGGAATTTTAACTATGGATTTAAAAAGCTTCAATTTTTGCTAGAGTCCTTTTTTATTAAAAAGGGATTTCTATTATTAATCGTGGGATTTTTACTTGGACGAGCCCTGATATTGGCAAAGTTGACTCCGTTCAGTCTTCCCTTTTTTGCTGCTGTTTATTTCATTAAAAAGGATCGGGCACCGCTCGCCCTGATTGGACTGGTTACAGGGGCCGCTACCCTGTCATTAGGAAATGCCGCCTTTACCTTTATTGTCACTTTTCTGTTCTTATTTATTTACCGTATCAGTCAAAAATGGCTGAACAATGAAATGAGAGCACTGCCCTTTTTTGTGGGGATTATTTTAGGGCTTTCGAAATTGGCTGAAGCCTTTATTCTCTCCCGAGCCATAACCCTTTATGATGTCATGATGGTTGGGGTTCAGGCCAGCCTTGCTTTTATTTTGACGATGATTTTCCTGCAGAGCATTCCACTGCTAACGGCTAATAAACGCAGGCAGCTATTAAAAACAGAAGAAATCGTCTGCTTGATTATCATGCTGGCTTCGATTATGACGGGAACGATTGGCTGGAAGGTCTATGATCTATCGCTTGAACATGTCTTGTCCCGTTATTTGGTTCTCGTCTTTTCTTTTATAGCAGGAGCAACTGTCGGGTCAACGGTTGGGGTTGTCACTGGTCTAATTTTCAGCCTGGCAAGTGTGTCGAGTTTCTATCATATGAGTCTATTAGCCTTCTCAGGTGTTTTAGGGGGTCTCCTCAAGGAAGGAAAAAAGATTGGTGTATCCGTTGGCTTGTTTATCGCTACCCTGCTGATTGGCATGTACGGTGAAGGGGGCGGCTCACTGCTGTTGACAATCTATGAAACAGCGGCAGCTATTTGTTTATTCCTGTTAACACCCCAAAGCTTAACCTCCAGGCTGGCAAAGTATATACCCGGAACACCCGAGCATATGGCTGAGCAGCAAAAATATATGAGAAAAATGCGCGATGTAACGGCCCAAAGGGTTTCGCAATTTTCAAATGTCTTTCATGCCCTCTCCAAAAGCTTTTCACAAACGGATGCATTTCCCGTTGAAAATGAAGATGAACGGGAAATGGATTACTTCATGAGTCATGTAACCGAAAAGACATGCCAAACCTGCTTTAAAAAAGAGCAGTGCTGGGCAAAGAATTTTAGTACAACCTATGCTTGCATGGAGGAAATTATTCATGAAATGGATCAAAACGACGGCAATATTTCTTTAAGGATGTCAAGAGAATGGGAAAAGCTTTGTTCGCGGCCAAAAAAGGTGTATGAAACAATTGCCCAGGAACTGACCTTTTACCAGGCCAATATAAAATTGAAGAAAAAAGTACACGAAAGCCGAAAGCTGGTTGCCGACCAACTTTTAGGTGTTTCCGAAGTGATGAACAATTTCGCCAAGGAAATCCAGCGTGAGCGGGAAAATTACTACAAACAGGAGGAGCAAATCATGGAGGCCATGCAAGGATTTGGCATCCATATTGAACAGGTGGAAATTTACAGCTTGGAGCCGGGAAATGTTGATATTGAAATGTCTGTTCCATTTTGCAATGGCCACGGGGAGTGTGAAAAATTAATTGCCCCAATGCTGTCCGATATTCTTGGGGAAACGATTGTGGTTAGATTGGAGGAATGTGCAACCTATTCAAATGGCTTCTGCCATGTTGTCTTTAGGTCTTCAAAGGCCTATACGGTCGACACGGGTGTAGCTCATGCTGCCAAGGATGGCGGTTTAGTGTCCGGTGACAGCCATTCCACAATTGAATTGGGACTTGGAAAAATGGCGCTCGCCATCAGTGACGGAATGGGGAATGGCGAACGGGCTCATTATGAGAGTGATGAGACACTAAAGCTGTTGCAAAAAATTCTTCAATCAGGCATTGAAGAAAAAATCGCCATCAAATCGGTTAATTCCATCCTCTCACTGCGGACAACCGATGAAATATTCTCCACATTGGACTTGGCGATGATCGATTTAAAAAACGCATCTGCCAAATTTCTTAAAATAGGATCTACGCCGAGCTTTATTAAAAGGGGGAAAAAAGTCATTAAGATACAGGCAAGCAACCTGCCGATGGGAATTCTTCAGGATTTTGAGGTAGATGTAGTGGATGAACAGTTAAAGGCAGGGGACTTGTTAATTATGATGAGCGACGGTGTCTTTGAGGGGCCGAAGCATGTAGAAAATTATGATTTATGGATGAAACGGAAAATCCTTGAATTGGAAACAGATGACCCGCAAGAGGTAGCTGATTTAATCCTAGAAGATGTGATTCGCTCCAAATCAGAAATAATTGACGATGATATGACCGTCATGGTGGCAAAGATCAGACATAATACACCGAAATGGGCAACTATTCCTGTTCAAAAGATGAAGCGCCAAGCGTAACTAATTATTTTACGCCGGATTCTGCTAATTTATGTATAAATATTTTTTCCCTCGTCGACAATGATACCAATTCATTTGTGGAGGGAGAAGGTTATGTACACAGGGAAGATTCGCCAAATCCTATTAATTACAGATGGCTGCTCCAATCAGGGTGAGGACCCGATTGCGATGGCGGCACTAGCTCATGAACAGGGAATAACCGTCAATGTCATTGGTGTAATGGAGCATGATGTCATTGATGAAAAAGGAATGACAGAAATAGAAGGAATCGCTGCTTCAGGCGGGGGCGTGAGCCAGATAGTCTATGCCGAGGCGCTCTCACAAACGGTTCAAATGGTCACAAGAAAAGCAATGAACCAAACCATCCAAGGGGTGGTAAATCGGGAATTGCAGCAAATCCTCGGCCGTTCCAAGACAATGGAGGACCTGCCCCCGGAAAAAAGAGGCGAAGTGATGGAGATTGTCGACGAACTCGGCGAGACTGTCGAATTAGAGGTGTTGATTCTTGTCGATACAAGCGCGAGCATGAAGCAAAAGCTTCCGACCGTAAAAGAGGCGCTGCTTGACCTTTCACTAAGCTTAAACGCAAGGTCAGGAGATAACCAATTTTCTGTTTATGTATTTCCCGGGAAAAAGAATGATGTCGAAAGATTACTGGATTGGACGCCAAACCTACAAAATTTGACAAGCATCTTTTCCAAATTGACTACAGGGGGAATAACGCCGACTGGGCCAGCCATCCGGACTGCTTTAACGTCCTTTAATCAAAAACGATCATTAAGGAGTCTCTTATCAGACGATGATGAATCATACATGGAAGAATCAATATAAACTCAGTCCGGGAACAAATGTTACAGGGAGATGGCATTCCAAACAATATAAAATCATAAAGGAACTAGGATTTGGAGCAAACGGGGTGGTCTACCTTGCAAAGAATAATAATACACAGGTCGCTCTAAAAATGAGCGATAACGGTATGTCCATCACGTCTGAGGTAAACGTTTTAAAATCCTTTGCAAAGGTCCAGGGCCAAGAAACCCTTGGGCCTTCTTTGTTTGATGTCGATGATTGGCAAGTTGGCAGAGGGAACTCCCGCCCTATTTCGTTTTATGTGATGGAATATATTCAGGGGCCCGATTTGCTTTCCTTTTTAGAGCAGAAGGGAAAATCATGGATGCCGATTTTGTTCCTGCAATTATTAAATGATTTGGATAAGCTGCATGGCAGCGGCTGGATTTTTGGGGACTTAAAGCCGGAAAACCTGATTGTGACTGGACCTCCTCCGAAAATCAGGTGCATTGATGTCGGCGGAACAACAATTGAGGGAAGAGCCATTAAAGAATTCACGGAGTTCTATGATCGCGGCTATTGGGGCTTGGGCTCCAGAAAGGCCGAAGCAACCTATGATTTGTTCTCGGCAGCGATGATGATGATTAATACTGCATATCCTAAGCGTTTTAAAAAAACAACAGGCGGAATAGAGCAATTAAGGGAGGCGATTCGTTTAAAACCGGAACTGCATCGCTATGAACGGGTTATCCTAAAGGCTTTAATGGGACATTATCCTAGTGCCAGCCAAATGAGATCAGACCTATTGGACACCATTAGCGACCAGCCAAAAAAGGATTCCAAACCGGTATCCAAAGGAAGCAGACCCAGCCAGCATTCAGCACAATCCCCAAAAGGGAATATTAACATTTCCCGCCGCGATTTCCGAAAGAAAAAGAAAAAAAGCGGCTGGCTAGAATTTTTCTTTATCGCCATAGTGCTAAGTGTATTGTATGGGCTATATATTTTTTTAAAACTGCTTTAAATGAAAACTCGCCGATTGGCGAGCCCGTAAGGACGATGACAGAGGCGTAGTTGAATTTATGCGTTAAGGAAGAATAAAATTTGGAAAAATTTTATTCTTTCTTATTAGCAAAAAAATGAAACTTTTTTATTCTTTCTCCGTAAATAACAAGAGTTCAGGTTTTTATGAAATATTTCTTTTTCAAACTGGTCTATAATTTTGATAGTTACTCTAAAAGAGTGGTATTCTAAACTTAAGTTTTTTCAAAACATTGATTTTAGAGAGTGTGTATCTGTATGTTAGAAGCCAAGGTTGAGGACTTTCTTAACCGGCATTCATTTAAGCTTAAAGATAAAAGAATTGTCGTCGGGGTTTCAGGCGGGCCTGATTCGTTGGCGCTGCTCGACTTCCTGCTAAGGAAGAAGGAAAAACAGAACCTGACAATTGTAGTTGCCCATATTGACCATATGTTTCGCGGCCAGGAATCCTTTGAGGATGCTATGTTCGTTAAGGAATTTTGTGAACAGTATGGAGTTCCTTTTGAAATGACCCGGGTAAATGTAACGGACATCATGAAGGAGGAAGGGAAAAGCTCACAGGTAGCTGGCAGGGAAGTACGATACTCCTTTTATTCACAAGTTATGGAAAAGTATCAAGCCCCCTATTTGGCTCTTGGGCATCATGGTGATGATCAGATTGAAACGATTCTCATGCGCTTTACAAGGGGCAGTACAGGTTTGGCCAGGGCTGGCATTCCTTTCTCCCGCCCCTTCCATTTCGGCACAATATTTCGCCCGTTCTTATGTGTAACAAAGGGTGAAATTGAACAGTATTGCCAAAAGCATCAGCTTACACCAAGAATCGATCCAAGCAATAAAAAGGGTGTATACAGTAGAAATCGGTTTCGCAGCGAAGTTCTTCCTTTTTTAAAATCAGAAAATCCTCTTGTCCATGAACAGTTTCAGCGATTTAGCGAAGACCTGCAAGCGGATGAATCGTTTCTTCAGGAATTAACGATTGAAAAAATGAATAAAGTAGAAAAACAAAGAGAAGCCGATAAAATTTTGATTGACATTGGGGGATTCATCGAATTGCCTTTGCCTTTACAAAGAAGGGGTATTCAACTAATATTAAACTATCTTTACAAAAAAAGGTGCGCAGATCTTTCAGCCATACATATCGACCAAGTTTTTAATCTAATCCAGCGCGGCGGACCATCGGGGAAATTGGATTTTCCGGGTGGATTAAAAGTAATCCGTTCTTATCAGGAATTATCCTTTGAATTTAAGCCCGCTAAAGGGGAACAATACTTTATCGAGGTGAATGAGCCTGGAATGATTAATCTGCCTAATGGCACCAGTGTTAAAGTGGAATACACCGGTTTGGATATTGCTGATATTCCAGCCAATATGGCGGTGTTTGAAACCGAGAGATTGTATTGGCCTATTATCATACGGACAAGAAAAAAAGGCGATCGAATGACCTTAAAAGGGATGACAGGTTCCAAAAAGTTAAAAGATATCTTTATTGACCAAAAAATCCCGCTTCATGACAGGGATACGTGGCCGGTCATAACAGACAGGGAAGGGAGTATCCTATGGCTGCCAGGTCTTAAAAAGTCATCATATGAAGGTATAGAAATGTCAGCTAAACAATATATACTACTTACATATATTAAGTAAACATCTTCTAGGGGGCACTCTAATAATGAACCAGGATATTAAAGAAGTATTAGTATCAGAAGAGGAAATACAAGAAAAAGTAAAGGAGTTAGCGGCTCAATTAACCGAGGAATATAAAGACCGCTTCCCCCTTGCAATTGGAGTTTTAAAAGGTGCATTGCCTTTTATGGCCGATTTGTTAAAACGAATGGATTGCTATTTGGAAATGGATTTTATGGATGTTTCCAGTTACGGAAACTCGATGGTTTCCTCCGGAGAGGTAAAAATAATTAAGGATTTGGATACATCTGTAGAAGGAAGAGACATCTTAATTATCGAAGATATTATCGACAGCGGTTTAACACTCAGCTATTTAGTCGATTTATTCCGTTACCGCAAGGCTAAATCCATAAAAATTGTCACGCTCCTGGATAAGCCGGCGGGTAGAAAAAGCAAGATACAAGCTGATGTTGTTGGTTTTATTGTTCCTGATGAATTTGTGGTAGGCTATGGTTTGGATTACATGGAAAAATACCGGAACCTTCCATATATTGGTGTTTTGAAACCGGAAGTATATAGCAATTAGTCATTAATCGGAACCAAAAAGCCAGGCATTATTCTCGCTGGCCAAAACCTACTATGGCGAGGGCAATTCCTTGAATTAACAGGATTTTCTATGATACTATTTAATATAGTCTTTACCCGCGGGAGGAGGTAAGAGATGAATCGGATTTTCCGTAATACCATCTTTTATTTATTAATATTTTTAGTCATTATTGGCGTAGTCAGCTTTTTTAATGGCAGCAATGAACCAACCGATCATATTTCCTATGATAAGTTCGTAACACAACTGGAAAATGGTGAAGTTAAATCATTTTCGATGCAGCCTGAGCGGGGAGTATATGAGGTTCGTGGAGTGTTGGAAGCTGGTGATAAAAAGTTTATTACCTATATTCCAAACAGCGAAAAAATCCTAGATCGCATTGATAAAGCTGATTCCAAGGTAGAAGTAATGCCTGCTAAAGAAACAAGCGGCTGGGTAACTTTCTTTACTTCGATTATTCCGTTTGTGATTATCTTTATTTTATTCTTCTTTTTATTAAACCAAGCCCAAGGCGGCGGAAGCCGAGTTATGAACTTTGGGAAATCAAAAGCAAGACTTTATAACGACGATAAGAAAAAGGTCCGTTTTAGAGATGTTGCCGGTGCAGATGAAGAGAAGGCCGAGTTAGTGGAAGTTGTTGAATTCTTAAAAGACCCGCGTAAGTTTGCTGAGCTTGGCGCGCGGATTCCTAAAGGAGTTCTGTTAGTCGGACCTCCAGGAACAGGTAAAACTTTGCTTGCCCGGGCAGTAGCCGGTGAAGCAGGAGTTCCGTTCTTCTCAATCAGTGGTTCTGATTTCGTAGAAATGTTCGTCGGGGTCGGTGCATCCCGCGTGCGTGATTTGTTTGAAAATGCGAAGAAAAACGCACCATGTATTATTTTTATCGATGAAATTGATGCTGTAGGACGTCAGCGCGGCGCTGGTCTAGGCGGCGGGCATGATGAACGCGAACAGACATTGAACCAATTGCTTGTCGAAATGGATGGCTTTGGTGCTAACGAAGGAATCATTATCATTGCGGCTACCAATAGACCAGATATTTTAGACCCTGCATTACTTCGTCCAGGACGTTTTGACCGTCAGATTACGGTAGACCGTCCGGATGTCAATGGCCGTGAGGCAGTGCTTAAAGTCCATGCCCGCAATAAGCCGTTAGATGAAGCTGTTAATTTAAAAAATATCGCGATGCGTACACCTGGTTTTTCAGGTGCAGACCTGGAAAACTTATTGAATGAGGCAGCCCTTGTTGCCGCCCGTCAAAATAAAAAGAAAATTGATATGGTTGATATCGATGAAGCAACTGACCGCGTGATTGCTGGACCGGCGAAAAAGAGCCGAGTCATTTCAGAAAAGGAAAGACGGATTGTTGCTTTCCACGAAGGCGGTCATACTGTTATCGGCTTAGTCCTGGATGAAGCCGATATGGTTCATAAGGTAACGATTGTACCGCGCGGGCAGGCAGGCGGTTATGCCGTGATGCTTCCGAGAGAAGATCGCTACTTCATGACAAAGCCCGAATTGCTTGATAAGATTGTTGGTCTATTAGGCGGACGGGTTGCAGAAGAGATTGTGTTTGGTGAGGTCAGCACTGGCGCTCATAATGACTTCCAGCGTGCCACCGGCATTGCCCGTAGAATGGTAACGGAATTTGGAATGAGCGATAAGCTTGGACCGCTTCAGTTTGGTCAGGCGCAAGGCGGTCAGGTATTCTTGGGACGTGACCTTCATAATGAACAAAATTATTCTGATGCTATCGCCTATGAAATTGACCTTGAGATTCAACGGATTATAAAGGAATCTTATGAAAGATGCCGACAAATCCTTACTGAAAATCGTGATAAACTTGACCTTATTGCTAAAACCCTGCTGGAAGTGGAAACACTAAATGCAGAGCAAATTAAGTATTTGATTGAAAATGGCCATTTGCCGGAAAATCCTGCTGAATTAGAATCTGTTCGCTTAGATACTAAAAAAGCAGATGATGTGAAGGTAAACATAAACATGAAAAAGGATGAAGACGTTAAGGAAGATGCCCCTAACGATCCTGAAAATAAATAAAATGAAGAAGAGTGCTTCAGCAGAAGCACTCTTATTTTTTTTCACCAGTAATGTAAATATGGTATTATGTTTGCATATAAATGAAAATTTCCTAAAAAGTGAGTGATAGATGTGATCTTCGTTATTGATGTGGGGAATACAAATATTGTCCTTGGTGTTTACAAAGGAGAAGAGCTGAAATACCATTGGCGGGTGGAAACAAGTCGGAACCGTACTGAAGATGAATTTGGGATGAATATTAAGTCTCTGTTTGATTATTCCGGCCTTGCTTTTTCCGATATAGATGGAATTATTATTTCATCTGTTGTTCCGCCAATCATGTTCGCCTTAGAGAGAATGTGTCATAAATATTTTCATGTGAAACCGCTGGTTGTTGGTCCTGGCATTAAAACAGGCCTAAATATTAAATATGAAAACCCTCGTGAGGTTGGAGCAGACAGAATTGTAAATGCTGTTGCAGCGATCCATGAGTACGGCAGTCCATTAGTAATTGTTGATTTCGGAACAGCTACTACCTATTGCTATGTAAATGAGGAACGCCAGTACATGGGCGGTGCCATTGCACCAGGAATTGGCATTTCTACTGAAGCCTTGTATTCAAGAGCAGCGAAACTGCCGCGTATTGAGATTGCCCGTCCGGAAGGGGTTATTGGGAAAAACACCGTTGCTGCTATGCAGGCTGGAATTGTTTATGGTTATGTTGGACAGGTTGAAGGCATTGTCAGACGGATCACAGATCATAGTGAGAAAAAGCCGACTGTTATTGCTACAGGCGGACTGGCCAGTTTAATCGCCCAAGAGTCAACGGTTATTGATGTAGTCGATCCATTTTTAACTTTAAAGGGCCTTCACCTTATCTATAAACGGAATATGGATAATATAAAGAATAGCAACTAGAAAGGGGTTTAACATGAAGGATTATTTAGTTAAGGCACTTGCCTATGATGGAAATATTAGAGCGTATGCCGTCCGAACGACGGAAATGGTCAGTGAGGCGCAGAGACGCCATCAAACATGGAGGACTGCCTCTGCCGCGCTTGGCCGCGCGATGACAGCAGGGGTGATGATGGGGGCGATGCTAAAAGGCGACGAAAAGCTGACCATCAAAATCGATGGGGGCGGCCCGCTTGGACCGATTCTCGTCGATAGTAACGCGAGCGGTGAGGTGCGCGGATATGTGACCAACCCAGAGGTTGATTTTGAATCCAATGAGCACGGTAAGCTTGATGTCCGCCGCGCGGTCGGAACGGACGGGACATTAGCGATTGTAAAGGATATTGGCCTCCGGGATTTCTTTTCCGGCCAGGTTCCGCTTGTGTCAGGAGAACTAGGAGAGGATTTTACATATTATTTTGCAACCTCAGAGCAAATTCCGTCCTCAGTGGGCGTGGGTGTCTTGGTGAATCCTGATGATTCCATTCTGGCAGCTGGCGGCTTTATCCTGCAAATCCTGCCTGGAACAGAAGATGCTGTGATTACTAAATTGGAGGAACGGTTAAAGACGATTCCGCCTATTTCAAAATTGGTGGAAAAGGGTTTAACCCCTGAAGAAATTTTGAATGAACTTTTTGGACAAGAGAATGTGAAAATCTTGGAGACCATGCCGGTCAAATTCCAATGTACTTGTTCAAAACAGCGCTTTGCTGATGCCATCGTCGGATTAGGTGCCCATGAGATTACCGCGATGATTGAAGAGGATGGACAAGCAGAGGCTCATTGCCATTTCTGTAACGAGAAATACCTCTTTACAAAAGAAGAGCTGGAGGAATTGAAAGAAGCAGCTAAATAATCGTTTATGGGGAGAGAATTAGGCTTGGGGAAAAAGCAACTGTGGATGATAATCGCCGGCCTTATTATGCTGAATTGTTTAACAATCGCTTTTTTTCTGGCAAAGGGAACCGGAGCTGGCGGAACTGCAATAAATGATGAAGCCGTGGCTACCGTGGGGAAGCAGTCAATTACAAGGCAGGAATGGCTAAATGAATTGGAAAAAAGATATGGGAAAGATATCTTAAAAGAGCTGATTGATCAAAAGGTTATTCGAGAGATGGCAAAGAAGTATGACATTAAAATCTCGGACCAAGAGGTTGAACGTGAATTTCGGCTCCTGCAGGCTTCGAATAGCGCATTCAACCAAAAAAATCAGCTTGATGAGAAAAGGTGGAAAGAACAAATACGGGACAGTCTTCTCCTGCAAGAGCTTTTGACAAAAGACGTGATCATTTCTGATAAAGAATTACAGAGTTATTACCAAAAGAACAAGGATTTATACGAAGTTCCTGAGATTTATCATCTTTCCCATATTGTCGTGAAAACCAAGGATGAAGCGAGTAAGGCAATAAAAGAATTGGCCCAAGGATCAAGCTTTTCGGCCTTGGCCATGGAGAAATCTATTGATGAATTTTCCGCGAATGAGGGCGGGGATATCGGGTATATTAGTGATGGGGATGAGCGATACCCGGAAAGTTATATTGCCACGGCAAAAAAATTAAAGAAAAAAGCTTATAGTAAACCATTTAAGATTGATGATGGGTTTGCCATCATCAAAATGGAAGGCAAAACCAGCGGTAAAAAGTATTCCTTCAACGAGGTTAAAAAACAAGTCCGCCGACAATTGGCCCTAGAGCAGATGAAGACCCCAGCCTCCGCTTCTTCCTTCTGGAAAGAAGCCAAGGTAGACTGGTTTTACGGGAAAAATAAAGAAACAAATTAAAGCACAGGAGTCCATCTTGTGTTTTTCTTTTAGATAATTTGTTACGAAAATTTTCACAAAATTCCCTAGTCAAAATGATTGACAAAACAAGTATAAAACTGGTAAATTCAATATATATAAATCCAATAAAAATACTCGGAATAGAATGGAGAGAGATTTCAAATGGTTCGTGTAGCAAATTCCATTACAGAATTAATTGGGCAAACACCGATTGTAAAGCTTAACAAATTAGTTGATGAAAATAGCGCAGATGTTTATTTAAAGCTTGAATACTTTAATCCAGGCAGCAGTGTAAAAGATCGTATCGGATTAGCAATGATTGAAGCTGCAGAAGAAAAAGGCTTAATCAAACCAGGTGTCGATACAATCGTTGAGCCTACAAGCGGCAACACAGGTATCGGACTTGCGATGGTAGCTGCTGCAAAGGGCTATAAAGCTGTTTTTGTAATGCCAGAAACAATGAGCTTAGAAAGACGGAATCTGCTTCGTGCCTATGGTGCGGAATTAGTTCTTACACCAGGACCAGAAGGAATGAAGGGAGCTATTGCTCGCGCCGAAGCTTTAGTAGCTGAAAAAGGCTACTTCATGCCACAGCAGTTCAAAAACGAAGCCAACCCTGAAGTACACCGCAGAACAACAGGAAAAGAAATTGTCGAGCAAATGGATCAGCTCGATGGATTTGTTTCCGGTATTGGTACAGGCGGAACTATTTCCGGTGCCGGCAGTGTTATCCGTGAAAAATTCCCTAATGTAAAAATTTATGCAATTGAGCCGCAGGATTCTCCAGTATTGTCCGGCGGTAAGCCTGGACCGCATAAGCTGCAAGGCCTTGGTGCTGGATTCGTGCCAGATACATTAAATACAGAAATTTATGATGAAGTTGTTCAAATCAGCACGGAAGAAGCATTTGATGCTTCCCGCCGCGCGGCCAGAGAAGAAGGAATTCTTGGCGGTATTTCTTCCGGCGCTGCTATTTCTGCAGCATTAAAAGTGGCAAAGGAACTTGGAAAAGGCAAAAAAGTATTAGCAATTATACCTGATAACGGCGAGCGTTATTTAAGTACTCCTCTATATCAATACGATGTAGAATAAGTGAACGGACAGGGGGACGTCGGCAATTGCCGGCGCCTCTTTTTTTGTGTCCTAGTCCTATTTTATTGTATGATTGAAGGATAAGAGTTTTTAGGAGGGAATGGGATGAATGTAGCTTTTGAACAAAACATCAATTGCGGGCCATACACGTTGGACATGAGCCAAAAAACCATTGTGATGGGAATCCTCAATGTCACACCAGATTCATTCTCCGACGGCGGTAAATTTAATAATATTGACATGGCTGTTGAACATGCTAAGAAACTGGTTGAATCTGGCGCTGATATTATTGATATCGGAGGAGAATCTACCCGTCCGGGCTTTGCGGTGGTTCCTGAGGAGGAAGAAATTAAGCGGGTAGTTCCGATAATTGAGGCCATTGCCAAACAAGTTCAAGTGCCAATTTCGATTGATACATACAAAGCGGAAGTGGCCAGGCAGGCGATCCAAGCTGGTGCCCATATTATTAACGATATCTGGGGCGCAAAGGCGGATGAGCGGATGGGTGAGGTTGCGGCGGAATATGATGTTCCAATTATCCTAATGCACAATCGACATGACCGAAATTATCGCTTGTTTGTAAGGGATGTCATCAATGATATATATGAAAGCATCGCGATTGTTAAAAAAGCGGGTGTGAAGGATGAAAATATTATTCTCGACCCGGGCATTGGTTTTGCTAAGGACTACCAAGAAAATCTGTTGATGATGCAAAATTTGGATAAGCTTGTGATGCTTGGCTACCCTGTCCTCTTGGCAACCTCTCGAAAAACGATGATTGGACAGGCCTTAAATCTGCCTGTTAATGAAAGAATGGAAGGTACAGGGGCAACCATCTGTTACGGCATTCAAAAAGGCTGCCAAATGATCCGTGTTCACGATGTCAAAGAAATGAGCAGGATGGCAAGAATGATGGATGCAATGATGGGAAAGGGTGACATGCTTGGATAAAATATATGTTAATGGTATGGAGTTTTACGGCTACCACGGCGTTTTTCCCGAAGAAACCGTATTGGGGCAGCGCTTTTCTGTCGATTTGTCTGTCTCATTGGATTTAAAAACAGCAGGTGAAACTGACGCGCTTGAACATTCTGTTCATTACGGTGAGCTTTATCAATTATGTAAGGAAGTAGTCGAGGGTGAGCCTAAAAAGTTGGTCGAGGCAGTCGCTGAGAAAATTGCCGGAAGTGTCTTATTAGGATTTCCTTTAGTTGAAGAGGTTACGGTGAAGGTGATAAAGCCTGATCCTCCTATTCCCGGTCATTACGAATCTGTTGCTGTCGAGATTACAAGGAGAAGATAAAAGTGGAAAATACAGCATTTATTGCCCTTGGCTCAAATATCGGAAACCGTTATGATAATATGGCGAAGGCTATCCAAATCTTAACCAATCATCCGGGAATTCAGTTGGTAAATAAGTCCTCTATATACGAGACAGATCCTATCGGCTATGAGGATCAGGCTTTATTTTTAAATATGGTAATCGAGGTTAAAACAGTCTTAAACGCCAATGAACTATTGGATACATGTTTAAAAACCGAGCAGGAACTTGGCAGGAAAAGGGAGATCAGATGGGGGCCGCGGACGATTGACCTTGACATTTTGACATTTAATCACGAAAATATTGAAACAGAGAAGCTTATTGTTCCGCACCCGCGGATGCTGGAACGGGCGTTTGTGATGATTCCGCTTTTTGAAATAAATCCAGATATTCATATTTCGGGGATGAAGAAGCCTCTTAGAGCATGTATGGTTGAATTACAAGATAAAGAAGGAGTCCGAATATGGAAGCAGAAAAATGGGGAAGGCGGATTCGAGCCTATCGAAAGCTAAAAGGTTTTACACAAGAGAGCTTTTCAAAGGAACTGGGGGTATCAGTTTCCATTTTGGGAGAAATTGAGCGGGGCAACCGTCTGCCGGCAGAGGAGTTGCTGGAGAAAATTGCGCTGTCTTTAAAAATAACGAAGGAAGATTTAGCACCAAAGGAATAGATGGATAGGGAAATTTTAGTTAAGGAGGACGTTTAATGCTGAAAATTGGCAATATTGAAATGAAGAACCCTGTCGTCTTGGCGCCTATGGCTGGAGTCTGTAACTCGGCATTCCGTCTGACGGTAAAAGAGTTTGGCGCCGGATTGGTCTGCGCCGAAATGGTCAGCGACAAAGGAATAGTTTTTAAAAATGAAAAAACAATGAACATGCTTTATATTGATGAGCGGGAAAAACCATTAAGCCTGCAAATTTTTGGCGGCGAAAAAGAAACACTTGTCGAGGCAGCAAGATTCGTCGATAAAAATACGAACGCTGATATTATCGATATTAATATGGGCTGTCCGGTTCCAAAAATCACAAAATGTGATGCTGGAGCGAAATGGCTGCTTGATCCTAATAAAATCTATGAAATGGTTTCGGCTGTGGTAGATGCTGTTGAAAAGCCTGTTACGGTTAAAATGCGGATGGGCTGGGATGAAGACCATATCTTTGCGGTTAAAAACGCGCAAATGATTGAAAAGGCAGGCGGGAAAGCTGTTGCTCTGCACGGTAGAACGCGCGTCCAAATGTACGAAGGAAAAGCGAATTGGGATATTATCCGTGAAGTAAAGCAGTCAGTAAATATTCCTGTCATCGGCAACGGTGATGTGCAAACACCACAGGATGCCAAAAGAATGCTAGATGAAACCGGTGTTGACGGTGTCATGATCGGCCGGGCTGCACTTGGAAACCCTTGGATGATTTATCGTACGGTTCAATATTTAGAAACCGGGAAATTAATGGGCGAACCATCTGTCCGTGAAAAAATTGATGTCTGCATTCTACACCTCGATCGTTTGATTGCGTTGAAAAACGAGGATATCGCAGTCCGTGAAATGCGTAAGCATGCTGCCTGGTATTTAAAAGGAATCCGCGGCAATGCCAAGGCGCGCAATGCCGTCAATGAGTGCCTTACACGCGAACAGCTGGTTTCCTTGTTAAACGAATTAGTAGTAGATGCAGAGGCAAAAGAACAAAGTCAGGCAATAGTAGGCTGAATTTGACATAGATATTGCTATTTTCTATAATTATTTTGTTTGAAGTGAAGGCTGCCAGTGTGTTACTGGCAGTTTTTATTCTATTCTATCTTTTTTAATGTCTGAATTCCGAAGTTTGTGTAAAATAATAGAAGTATGCAGATGCGCGAATTTTACATGCATTTTACATAAAAAAGTTTAATGGAGTTGATAGTTGTGAGTGAAGAATTAAATGACCAATTAAAGGTCAGACGTGAAAAAATGCATTCGATGCGGGAAAAAGGACTAGATCCCTTTGGTAAACGTTTTGATCGTACACATAGCAGTCAAGAGTTAATCAGTCAATATGGCGAAGTTGATAAAGAGGAATTGGAAACCCAAAATGTGACTGTTGCCATTGCCGGGAGAATTATGACGAAACGCGGCAAAGGGAAAGCTGGATTTGCTCATATCCAGGATTTAACTGGTCAAATTCAATTATACGTAAGACAGGACGCAGTTGGCGAAGAGTCATATGAAATTTTTGATTCAGCTGACTTAGGCGATATTGTCGCAGTACATGGAACCTTATTTAAAACGAAAGTTGGCGAGTTATCTGTTAAAGTTGATAACTTTGTGTTCTTAACAAAAGCACTCCGCCCGCTGCCGGATAAATTCCATGGCTTAAAGGACGTTGAACAGCGCTACCGTCAGCGTTACTTAGATTTAATCATGAGCCAGGAAAGCAAAGAAACCTTTATTACCCGCAGCAAAATCATTCAATCAATGCGCCGTTATTTAGATGACCATGGTTATCTAGAGGTTGAAACACCGATGATGCATGCCATCGCTGGCGGAGCATCTGCGAGACCATTTATCACACATCATAATGCTCTTGATATGCCGTTGTACATGCGGATAGCGATTGAACTTCATTTGAAGCGTTTGATTGTCGGCGGTCTTGAAAAGGTTTATGAAATCGGTCGGGTATTCCGTAACGAAGGAGTTTCTACACGTCATAATCCTGAGTTTACGATGATTGAATTATATGAGGCATATGCTGACTATCGCGATATTATGAGTTTGACAGAAAACCTCATTGCTCATATTGCGCAAGAAGTATTAGGTACAACAACAGTACAGTACGGAGAATATGAAGTAGACCTCAAGCCGGAGTGGAAAAGACTCCACATGGTTGACGCCATCAAAGAATACACTGGTGTGGATTTCTGGAAGGAGACGAGCGTCGAAGATGCCCGTCAGCTTGCGAAGGAACATGGTGTAGAAATTACTGAGCATATGCTGTATGGTCATATCGTTAATGAATTCTTTGAGCAAAAAGTAGAAGAAAAGTTGATACAACCGACATTCATTTATGGGCATCCGGTTGAAATTTCTCCACTTGCGAAGAAAAATGACGAGGATCCGCGCTTTACAGACCGTTTTGAGCTGTTTATAGTTGCCCGTGAGCATGCTAATGCATTTACAGAGTTGAACGACCCGATTGATCAGCGTGAGCGTTTTGAAGCCCAGTTAAAAGAACGCGAGCAGGGTAATGATGAAGCACACGAGATGGATGAAGATTTCGTAGAGGCATTGGAATATGGAATGCCTCCAACAGGTGGACTAGGAATCGGTATTGACCGTTTAGTAATGTTATTGACAAACTCACCATCGATTCGTGATGTTCTGTTATTCCCGCTAATGCGTCATAAGTAACTTGTTATGGAAAAGTGCTGTTAAAACAGCACTTTTTCTTTTATTTTTTAATTAATAGAGTGAATATTTAAACTTGTATTTAGGTTTAAAAAAACTGATAAAAACTATTGCGCGAAATTATTAATGGTGGTATATTAATATCTGTTGTTGCGAGACAATAAGCTTCAACAAAGGAATTTAAAAAAGTTGTTGACATTAAGTTGATAACTTGGTATGATAAGAAAGTCGCTTTTAGGCGGCGAGTTAAATAGTTCTTTGAAAACTAAACAAACAAAAACGTCAACAAACAATAATATTCGTTTCATTTGAAACGAAGCCAACGTAACATTTTTGAGCTAATCAACTCAACTTTATTGGAGAGTTTGATCCTGGCTCAGGACGAACGCTGGCGGCGTGCCTAATACATGCAAGTCGAGCGAATCACTGGGAGCTTGCTCCCGGTGGTTAGCGGCGGACGGGTGAGTAACACGTGGGCAACCTGCCTGTAAGACTGGGATAACTTCGGGAAACCGGAGCTAATACCGGATAATTTCTTCCCTTGCATGAGGGAAGGTTGAAAGTCGGTTTCGGCTGACACTTACAGATGGGCCCGCGGCGCATTAGCTAGTTGGTGAGGTAACGGCTCACCAAGGCGACGATGCGTAGCCGACCTGAGAGGGTGATCGGCCACACTGGGACTGAGACACGGCCCAGACTCCTACGGGAGGCAGCAGTAGGGAATCTTCCACAATGGACGAAAGTCTGATGGAGCAACGCCGCGTGAGCGATGAAGGCCTTCGGGTCGTAAAGCTCTGTTGTCAGGGAAGAACAAGTATCGGAGTAACTGCCGGTACCTTGACGGTACCTGACCAGAAAGCCACGGCTAACTACGTGCCAGCAGCCGCGGTAATACGTAGGTGGCAAGCGTTGTCCGGAATTATTGGGCGTAAAGCGCGCGCAGGCGGTCCTTTAAGTCTGATGTGAAAGCCCACGGCTCAACCGTGGAGGGTCATTGGAAACTGGGGGACTTGAGTGCAGAAGAGGAAAGCGGAATTCCACGTGTAGCGGTGAAATGCGTAGAGATGTGGAGGAACACCAGTGGCGAAGGCGGCTTTCTGGTCTGTAACTGACGCTGAGGCGCGAAAGCGTGGGGAGCAAACAGGATTAGATACCCTGGTAGTCCACGCCGTAAACGATGAGTGCTAAGTGTTAGAGGGTTTCCGCCCTTTAGTGCTGCAGCTAACGCATTAAGCACTCCGCCTGGGGAGTACGGCCGCAAGGCTGAAACTCAAAGGAATTGACGGGGGCCCGCACAAGCGGTGGAGCATGTGGTTTAATTCGAAGCAACGCGAAGAACCTTACCAGGTCTTGACATCCTCTGACACTCCTAGAGATAGGAATTTCCCCTTCGGGGGACAGAGTGACAGGTGGTGCATGGTTGTCGTCAGCTCGTGTCGTGAGATGTTGGGTTAAGTCCCGCAACGAGCGCAACCCTTGATCTTAGTTGCCAGCATTCAGTTGGGCACTCTAAGGTGACTGCCGGTGACAAACCGGAGGAAGGTGGGGATGACGTCAAATCATCATGCCCCTTATGACCTGGGCTACACACGTGCTACAATGGATGGTACAAAGGGCAGCGAAGCCGCGAGGTGGAGCCAATCCCATAAAACTATTCTCAGTTCGGATTGCAGGCTGCAACTCGCCTGCATGAAGCCGGAATCGCTAGTAATCGCGGATCAGCATGCCGCGGTGAATACGTTCCCGGGCCTTGTACACACCGCCCGTCACACCACGAGAGTTTGTAACACCCGAAGTCGGTGGGGTAACCGTAAGGAGCCAGCCGCCTAAGGTGGGACAGATGATTGGGGTGAAGTCGTAACAAGGTAGCCGTATCGGAAGGTGCGGCTGGATCACCTCCTTTCTAAGGATATATGCTGGACATATGAGCCAGACAATACATGTTTGTTTGATTGTTTTTTGTTTGTTTAGTTTTGAGGGAATTATCTCTCAAAACTTTTTGTTCCTTGAAAACTAGATAATCGTAAAAGAAGAAGTAACCAAGTAAGAACCGAGTAATCGCCATTTTAGTTTATCTCTCTTATTTTTAAGAGTAAGTAAAACCTTTTAGGTTAAGTTAGAAAGGGCGCACGGTGAATGCCTTGGCACTAGGAGCCGATGAAGGACGGGACTAACACCGATATGCTTCGGGGAGCTGTAAGTAAGCGCCGATCCGGAGATTTCCGAATGGGGAAACCCACTGTTCGTAATGGAACAGTATCTTTACCTGAATACATAGGGTATTGAAGGCAGACCCGGGGAACTGAAACATCTAAGTACCCGGAGGAAGAGAAAGCAAACGCGATTCCCTGAGTAGCGGCGAGCGAAACGGGAACAGCCCAAACCGAAAGGCTTGCCTTTCGGGGTTGTAGGACACTCAACATGGAGTTACAAAGGAACGGGGTAGATGAAGCGGTCTGGAAAGGCCGGCCATAGAAGGTAAAAGCCCTGTAGTCGAAACTTCGTTCCCTCCTGAGTGGATCCTGAGTACGGCCGGACACGTGAAATCCGGTCGGAAGCAGGGAGGACCATCTCCCAAGGCTAAATACTCCCTAGTGACCGATAGTGAACCAGTACCGTGAGGGAAAGGTGAAAAGCACCCCGGAAGGGGAGTGAAAGAGACCCTGAAACCGTGTGCCTACAAGTAGTCAGAGCCCGTTCATGGGTGATGGCGTGCCTTTTGTAGAATGAACCGGCGAGTTACGATTGCATGCGAGGTTAAGTTGA
>NZ_CP126144.1:92500-95000 GCF_030127045.1 Neobacillus sp. 114
CTCAGCTGGGAGAGCATCTGCCTTACAAGCAGAGGGTCGGCGGTTCGATCCCGTCATCCTCCACCATATTATTATGCCGGCTTAGCTCAATTGGTAGAGCAACTGACTTGTAATCAGTAGGTTGAGGGTTCAAGTCCTTTAGCCGGCACCATGCTTCTTATTTCCTTGAGTTACATCAGCGGAAGCATGCGAGAAATCCCGAAGGGATTTTAAGCAGAAATAACTAAGTTGTCTTTGGATAGACTTTATTATTTTGAGCCATTAGCTCAGTCGGTAGAGCATCTGACTTTTAATCAGAGGGTCGAAGGTTCGAGTCCTTCATGGCTCACCATTTTAATATGCGGGTGTGGCGGAATTGGCAGACGCACCAGACTTAGGATCTGGCGCCGCAAGGCGTGGGGGTTCGACTCCCTTCACCCGCACCATTTTAATATTGCGGAAGTAGTTCAGTGGTAGAACACCACCTTGCCAAGGTGGGGGTCGCGGGTTCGAATCCCGTCTTCCGCTCCATATTTGCCGGGGTGGCGGAACTGGCAGACGCACAGGACTTAAAATCCTGCGGTAGGTGACTACCGTACCGGTTCGATTCCGGTCCTCGGCACCATTTAAATATAAAATGCGCCCGTAGCTCAATTGGATAGAGCGTCTGACTACGGATCAGAAGGTTATGGGTTCGACTCCTGTCGGGCGCGCCATCAAATTTAATAGTACGGGAAATAGCTCAGCTTGGTAGAGCACTTGGTTTGGGACCAAGGGGTCGCAGGTTCGAATCCTGTTTTCCCGACCATTTTAACGGGGCCTTAGCTCAGCTGGGAGAGCGCCTGCTTTGCACGCAGGAGGTCAGCGGTTCGATCCCGCTAGGCTCCACCAATTATTTTAAAAAATATATTGACATTGTTGTTTTGCTTTGTTAATATATAAAAGTCGCCTTTGAGCGTCAGGTTAAATAGTTCTTTGAAAACTAAACAAACAAAAACGTCAACAAACAATAATATTCGTTTCATTTGAAACGAAGCCAACGTAACATTTTTGAGCTAATCAACTCAACTTTATTGGAGAGTTTGATCCTGGCTCAGGACGAACGCTGGCGGCGTGCCTAATACATGCAAGTCGAGCGAATCACTGGGAGCTTGCTCCCGGTGATTAGCGGCGGACGGGTGAGTAACACGTGGGCAACCTGCCTGTAAGACTGGGATAACTTCGGGAAACCGGAGCTAATACCGGATAATTTCTTCCCTTGCATGAGGGAAGGTTGAAAGTCGGTTTCGGCTGACACTTACAGATGGGCCCGCGGCGCATTAGCTAGTTGGTGAGGTAACGGCTCACCAAGGCGACGATGCGTAGCCGACCTGAGAGGGTGATCGGCCACACTGGGACTGAGACACGGCCCAGACTCCTACGGGAGGCAGCAGTAGGGAATCTTCCACAATGGACGAAAGTCTGATGGAGCAACGCCGCGTGAGCGATGAAGGCCTTCGGGTCGTAAAGCTCTGTTGTCAGGGAAGAACAAGTATCGGAGTAACTGCCGGTACCTTGACGGTACCTGACCAGAAAGCCACGGCTAACTACGTGCCAGCAGCCGCGGTAATACGTAGGTGGCAAGCGTTGTCCGGAATTATTGGGCGTAAAGCGCGCGCAGGCGGTCCTTTAAGTCTGATGTGAAAGCCCACGGCTCAACCGTGGAGGGTCATTGGAAACTGGGGGACTTGAGTGCAGAAGAGGAAAGCGGAATTCCACGTGTAGCGGTGAAATGCGTAGAGATGTGGAGGAACACCAGTGGCGAAGGCGGCTTTCTGGTCTGTAACTGACGCTGAGGCGCGAAAGCGTGGGGAGCAAACAGGATTAGATACCCTGGTAGTCCACGCCGTAAACGATGAGTGCTAAGTGTTAGAGGGTTTCCGCCCTTTAGTGCTGCAGCTAACGCATTAAGCACTCCGCCTGGGGAGTACGGCCGCAAGGCTGAAACTCAAAGGAATTGACGGGGGCCCGCACAAGCGGTGGAGCATGTGGTTTAATTCGAAGCAACGCGAAGAACCTTACCAGGTCTTGACATCCTCTGACACTCCTAGAGATAGGAATTTCCCCTTCGGGGGACAGAGTGACAGGTGGTGCATGGTTGTCGTCAGCTCGTGTCGTGAGATGTTGGGTTAAGTCCCGCAACGAGCGCAACCCTTGATCTTAGTTGCCAGCATTCAGTTGGGCACTCTAAGGTGACTGCCGGTGACAAACCGGAGGAAGGTGGGGATGACGTCAAATCATCATGCCCCTTATGACCTGGGCTACACACGTGCTACAATGGATGGTACAAAGGGCAGCGAAGCCGCGAGGTGGAGCCAATCCCATAAAACCATTCTCAGTTCGGATTGCAGGCTGCAACTCGCCTGCATGAAGCCGGAATCGCTAGTAATCGCGGATCAGCATGCCGCGGTGAATACGTTCCCGGGCCTTGTACACACCGCCCGTCACACCACGAGAGTTTGTAACACCCGAAGTCGGTGGG
>NZ_CP126144.1:100000-167500 GCF_030127045.1 Neobacillus sp. 114
GGCAGAGGATTCACCATATGGTGCCGTTTTATTATCCGAAAATGAAGAAGTTAGTATAATGATTAATGAAGAGGATCATATTCGGATTCAATGCCTATTTCCTGGGCTGCAGCTAAAAGAAGCATTAGATGCTGCCAACGAAATAGACGATTGGCTTGAAAGACATCTCCAATATGCTTTTGATGAAAAATACGGTTATTTAACAAGCTGTCCAACAAATGTCGGAACTGGTCTTCGGGCATCGGTGATGATGCATTTGCCGGGTTTAATTTTAACGCAACAGATTAACCGGATTATTCCAGCTATCAATCAATTAGGGTTTGTGGTTCGAGGAATTTACGGTGAAGGAAGTGAAGCACTCGGCAATATTTTCCAAATTTCCAATCAAATTACCCTTGGAAAATCTGAAGAAGACATGTGCCGCGATTTAATGGGTGTTGTCAGCCAGTTAATTTCACAGGAAAGGTCGGCACGTGAAGCATTACGAAAAACTTCGAACATACAATTAGAAGACAGGGTGTTCAGGTCCCTAGGGGTCCTAACCAACAGCCGGATTATTGAAACGAAGGAAGCTGCAAAATGTTTATCGGATGTTCGTCTTGGAATAGATATGGGATATATAAATTATGTATCAAAGAACATCTTAAATGAATTGATGATTTTAACGCAGCCTGGTTTTCTTCAGCAATATGCTGGAGGACCATTAAGACCGCATGAAAGAGACATAAGGCGGGCGGCATTAATTCGGGAACGTTTTATAATGGAATCTAAAAATATTGGTGAGGAGTGATAGTATGATGTTCGGCCGTTTTACTGAAAGAGCACAAAAGGTTCTAGCTTTAGCACAGGAAGAAGCAATTCGTCTTGGGCATAACAACATTGGAACTGAGCATATTTTATTGGGATTAATCCGCGAAGGTGAAGGGATTGCAGCTAAAGCTCTTTATGGCCTTGGATTAGGCTCAGATAAGATTCAAAAAGAAGTGGAAAATTTAATTGGCAAAGGGCAGGAAGCCTCACAGATTATTCACTACACTCCGAGAGCCAAAAAAGTTATTGAACTTTCAATGGATGAAGCGCGCAAACTAGGACATTCCTATGTCGGGACAGAGCATATTCTGCTTGGACTGATCCGTGAGGGAGAAGGGGTGGCTGCCCGCGTCCTTAATAACCTAGGGGTAAGCTTGAATAAAGCGCGCCAGCAAGTACTGCAATTATTAGGCAGTAATGAGAGTGGCGGGCAGCATGGCGGTGCATCCGTCAGTGCCAATACGCCGACACTTGACAGCTTAGCAAGAGATCTAACAGCCATCGCCAGGGAAGGCAGCCTTGACCCAGTGATTGGCCGCAGCAAGGAAATTCAGCGCGTGATCGAAGTGCTGAGCCGTCGGACTAAAAACAACCCGGTATTGATTGGTGAGCCAGGGGTTGGTAAAACAGCCATTGCGGAAGGCCTTGCCCAGCAGATTGTCAATAATGAGGTGCCAGAGATCCTTCGCGATAAGCGTGTTATGACACTTGATATGGGGACGGTAGTTGCCGGAACGAAGTATCGCGGCGAGTTTGAAGACCGTCTGAAAAAAGTAATGGATGAAATCCGCCAAGCCGGAAATATCATCCTGTTCATTGATGAATTGCACACATTAATCGGTGCCGGCGGTGCAGAAGGTGCCATTGACGCTTCCAATATTTTAAAACCATCGCTTGCCCGCGGCGAGCTGCAATGTATCGGGGCGACAACCCTTGATGAATATCGCAAATATATTGAGAAGGATGCTGCCTTAGAGCGCCGCTTCCAGCCGATTCGGGTGGATGAACCGACTGCGGAAGAATCCGTTCAAATTTTAGAAGGGCTGCGTGACCGCTATGAGGCCCACCATCGTGTTTCCATTACCGATGAGGCGATTGAAGCAGCGGTAAAGCTTTCCGACCGATATATCTCAGACCGTTTCCTGCCAGATAAAGCGATTGATTTAATCGACGAAGCAGGGTCGAAGGTTCGCCTCCGTTCTTACACCACACCGCCAAACTTAAAAGAGTTGGAAGTGAAGCTTGAGGAAGTGCGGAAGGAGAAAGATGCAGCCGTGCAAAGCCAGGAATTCGAAAAGGCGGCATCATTAAGAGATTCAGAGCAGCGCCTGCGTGAGCAACTTGAAGAAACGAAGAAAAGCTGGAAGGAAAAGCAGGGCAAAGAAAATAGTCAAGTAACAGTTGAAGATATTGCTAGCGTTGTATCCAGCTGGACTGGAATTCCGGTCTCCAAACTTGCAGAAACAGAAACGGCAAGACTGCTTAACTTAGAAGAAATCTTGCATTCCCGCGTGATTGGCCAAGAAGAGGCAGTCTTGGCTGTGTCCAAAGCGGTCCGCCGTGCGAGAGCAGGATTAAAAGATCCAAAGCGGCCGATTGGCTCCTTTATCTTCCTTGGCCCAACTGGGGTGGGGAAAACAGAATTAGCCCGTGCCCTTGCTGAAGCAATGTTTGGCGATGAGGATGCGATGATCCGTATCGATATGTCAGAATATATGGAGAAGCATTCGACATCCCGCCTTGTTGGTTCTCCTCCAGGATATGTAGGATATGAGGAGGGCGGACAATTAACCGAGAAAGTCCGCAGAAAGCCATATTCAGTTATCCTCCTTGATGAGATTGAAAAGGCGCATCCAGATGTGTTTAATATCCTTCTTCAGGTATTGGAAGATGGACGCTTAACTGACTCGAAGGGAAGAACAGTCGATTTCCGGAATACGGTTTTAATTATGACTTCTAACGTTGGTGCGGAAGCCCTGAAGCGGAATAAGTATGTTGGCTTTAATATTCAGGATTCTGCCGCTCAGGACTACAAGGACATGAAGGGCAAAGTCATGGAAGAACTGAAGAAAGCATTCCGTCCTGAATTCCTGAACCGGATTGATGAAATTATCGTCTTCCATGCGCTTGAGAAAAAGCATCTGGAGGAAATTGTCACCCTATTATCTGATCAGTTAATTAAGCGATTAAAGGAACAAAATATTGATATTGAATTAACACCTGCGGCAAAAGGGAAAATTTCCGAAGAAGGCTATGACCCTGAGTATGGGGCAAGACCACTTAAACGGGCTATTCAAAAACATATTGAAGACCGCCTGTCCGAAGAGCTGCTAAAGGGAAATTTATTGACTGGCCAGCTTGCTATTATTGACGTCGAGAATGGTGAATTTGTTGTCAGGTCAGCTGAGCACACGAGCTTGGCAAAATAATCATGTAAGATGAAACCAACTAAGGGAGGTACACGTAAATAATGTAAAATCGTGTACCTCTTTTTCCATGTAAGGGAACGTCTTTTTCGCACAGAGAGGAAGAGCAAGAATGGTAAAGCGAAAAACAAAATTCATGTGTCAGGACTGCGGATATGAGTCACCAAAATGGATGGGAAAATGCCCAGGGTGTGGCGGCTGGAATCGAATGGTCGAAGAAGTAGAGGTTACCGGGACACAAAGACGGGGAGCATTTGCCCATTCTCAGGGCGGTTCAGGCATTCTTTCTAAACCAGTTCCGATCACTTCGATTGAAACGGTCAGCGAGCCGAGAATCCATACTGATTTAAAGGAATTGAACCGCGTTCTTGGCGGCGGAGTCGTTAAGGGGTCATTGGTGTTAATTGGAGGCGACCCGGGCATCGGAAAATCAACGCTCCTTCTGCAAGTATCTTCACAGCTAGCAAAAAAAGATCATCAGGTATTGTACATATCCGGTGAGGAATCCTTACGGCAAACCAAGCTTCGGGCGGAACGATTGAACATCGCCTCGCCAAATTTAATGGTATATGCGGAGACAAACCTTGAGGAAATTAACAGGACCATTGAAAGCACTAATCCAAGCTTTGTCATTATCGATTCCATCCAGACGGTTTACCACCCGGAGGTTACCTCAGCACCCGGTAGTGTTTCTCAGGTTCGCGAATGTACGGCCGAATTAATGAGAATTGGCAAAACGAAAGGGATTGCTATCTTTATTGTCGGGCATGTTACAAAAGAAGGGTCGATTGCCGGTCCTAGGCTGCTCGAGCATATGGTGGATACGGTCCTTTATTTTGAGGGTGAAAGACACCATACCTACCGAATTTTACGTGCTGTAAAAAACCGCTTTGGATCTACAAATGAAATGGGAATATTTGAAATGAAGGAATTTGGTCTTGAAGAAGTCGAAAATCCATCGGAAATATTTTTGGAGGAGCGCTCTAGAGGTGCGGCAGGATCGACTGTTGTCGCTTCGATGGAAGGAACCCGCCCTGTTCTTGTGGAAATCCAAGCACTTATTTCGCCCACCAGCTTTGGGAACCCGAGAAGGATGGCAACAGGGATTGACCACAACCGGGTACCGCTCTTAATGGCTGTTCTAGAGAAGCGGGTCGGAATGCTTCTCGCCAATCAAGATGCCTATTTAAAGGTAGCCGGCGGAGTGAAATTGGATGAACCGGCAATTGATTTGGCGATTGCCGTAAGCATTGCTTCGAGTTTTAGGGACAAACCAACAAGGCCGACAGATTGTATTATTGGGGAGGTCGGCTTAACGGGAGAAGTCAGACGAGTTTCAAGAATCGAGCAGCGTGTTCAGGAGGCTGCCAAAATGGGATTTGAGCGGGTTATCCTGCCGGCTAATAATCTTAGTGGCTGGAATGGGCCAATAGGTGTAGAACTCATCGGTGTTTCGTCGGTCAGCGAGGCGCTGAAGGTGGCTTTGGGAGGGTAGCGGATGGACAATAAAAGATCAGGGGAACTATCCATTCATGATGTAGTACAGTTAATTGCACCGGGTACCCCTATTCGAGAAGGACTTGATAATGTTTTACGGGCCAATACCGGCGGCTTGATTGTAATTGGCTATAACGAAAAAGTAAAAGCGATTGTCGACGGGGGATTTGAAATTAATTGTTCCTTTTCACCAAGCTTTTTATATGAATTGGCGAAAATGGACGGGGCAATAATCTTAAATGAAACCGGAAATAAAATTTTGATTGCTAACGCCCAACTTGCCCCAGATACTGATATTGCCTCTACGGAAACAGGGATGCGGCACAGAACAGCCGAACGGGTAGCCAAGCAGACAAAAGCGCTTGTGATTGCAATTTCCCAGAGAAGAAATGTTATTACTTTGTATCAGGGGAATTTTCGTTATGCCCTCAAAGACATAGCTGTCATTTTAACAAAGGCGAATCAGGCCATTCAAACACTGGAAA
This sequence comes from Neobacillus sp. 114, assembly GCF_030127045.1. NCBI lineage: Bacteria > Bacillati > Bacillota > Bacilli > Caryophanales > Bacillaceae > Neobacillus > Neobacillus sp. 114. The sequence continues at coordinate 105,219 of NZ_CP126144.1, forward strand.
AATATAAATCCGTCCTGGAACAAAGCATTACCAATTTAAGTATTTTAGAATTTGAGGATTCTGTTACGTATAATGATTTTCTGCTTGTCCTCCACCGCTTCGAAATGGTCTTAAAGATTAAAAATGAACTACTTGGTTTCCTGTATGAACTGGGGACTGAAGGCCGGCTGATTCGGCTGCAGATGAATGAAATATTGACAGAACTGGAAGAAGAAATGATGCTGATTATGAAGGATTATGCGTTTAATAGAGATGTAAAACCAAACGAAGTCCTGCAGCGGATGCAGACTATGACGTCGAGCGGGACCATAGACGACATAGTTTTGTTAAGGCTATTGGGGTACCTCGGCTATGTGCACCTCGATGAATACCGCAATCCGTGTGGATACCGGATTCTTAATAAAATCCCCAGGCTTCCTGCTGTCATCATCGAAAATCTTATCAATAACTTTGGTAATCTGACAAATATTCTTAATGCAACAGTTGAAGACCTTGATGACGTGGAGGGCATAGGGGAAATACGTGCGAATAAAATCAAAGAGGGCTTCAAATTAATTAGAGAGCGATTATATACGGATCGACATCTATAAAACTATTGAAATAATCTAAAAGGCTATGTTAAAATAAATGTTTTTCATTTATTTGACACTCCTATTTTTCGATGCTACCCTAGATTTTAACGTAACAAATTTGTTTCAAAATCAATACAATTTGGAAAAATAATCTTACTTGCAACGTTTCAATTTTCCTATTGTGTTTATAATGAAAAAGAGGAGGTGAAGGAATGTTAAAACGAATTGTGCAGGCGTGCTTTCTCATTACAGGGGGAACGCTTGGAATTTTGTTTTTGCCGCAATTACTTGTTCTACTTCATCTAAATGATAGCCAACTTATCAATAATTCCTATGTCACTGCTATTTTAGGTGCTATTATTTTTTATCTTATAACCTTTTGGGCAGTAGATTACGTTATTAATTTTATTAAATGGGCGGAAGATTCATTAGTAAAGATTCCTGTTACAGATGTTTTATTTGGAAGTATTGGTCTAATATTTGGCTTGTTGGTTGCCTTCTTGATCGGCTTTGCCCTAAATGCCGTACAAGTACCAATCTTAAATGAAGTGGCCCCGATTCTATTGACCTTGCTATTTGGGTATTTAGGATTCCAGGTGGGATTTAAAAAACGCGATGAACTTCTCGGTTTGTTTGGCCGAGGCAGCGGCAAGAAAAAGGCCTCTGAAGAGGAAACCGATAAGGCAGAATTTAAATCTTTAAAAATATTGGATACAAGCGTCATTATTGATGGACGCGTAGCTGATATTTGCCAAACGGGATTCTTGGATGGGACGATTGTCATTCCCCAATTTGTGCTTGAGGAATTGCAGCATATTGCGGACTCTTCTGACGTGTTGAAACGCAATCGCGGCAGACGAGGATTGGATATCTTAAATAGAATCCAAAAGGAGCTGGCTGTAAAGGTAGAGATTTACGAGGGAGATTTTGAGGAAATTCAGGAAGTCGACTCGAAGCTCGTTAAGCTGGCGAAAATAACGAACGGAATTCTTGTGACGAATGATTTTAACTTAAATAAGGTTTGTGAATTGCAAAATGTCTCCGTTTTGAATATCAATGACCTGGCAAATGCTGTGAAGCCTGTCGTTCTTCCAGGAGAGGAATTAACTGTTCAAGTAATCAAGGATGGTAAAGAATATCATCAAGGTGTTGCCTATTTGGATGATGGGACGATGATTGTCGTGGAAGAAGGAAGAGAATATATCGGCAAACGAATTGATGTCCTCGTAACGAGCGTCCTGCAGACATCTGCCGGCAGAATGATTTTTGCCAAACCGAAACTTTTAGAAAAAGCATTATAAAAAAGGATTGTGTTATATATGACTTACAAAGTCATTCTCCCTGCCGCCGGTTCTGGAAAACGAATGGGGGCGGGGAAAAACAAGCTTTTGCTTGAACTTGAAGGTGTGCCAATCCTCATTCATACACTTAAAGTTTTTGCGGATGATGAGGATTGCGAGACCATTATTTTAGCGGTAAATCCGCAGGATGAAAAAGAATTCACGGATTTAATCAATAAACATCATATTGAAAAGTCCGTCAGTATGGTTCCGGGCGGTTCTGAACGCCAGCACAGCATTTATAATGCGTTAAAAACCATCAAAACCGATGGAATAATTCTTGTTCATGATGCCGCCAGACCGTTTATCAAAAAAGAGCATATCCTCCGTTTAACGGGAGTAACAGAGGAGGCGGGTGCTGCCATTATTGGCGTGCCTGCAAAAGATACGATGAAAAAAGTCATGGGCGGTACTGTAACAGAGACTGTGGAACGTTCAAGCTTGTGGGCAGTGCATACCCCGCAGGCTTTTCGCATTTCCCTCCTCCATGAGGCCTATGAAAAAGCAGAAATAGACAGCTTTCTCGGCACTGATGATGCCAGTTTGGTAGAAAGATTGGGACATCCAGTGGCGATGGTGGAAGGCGATTATGATAATATCAAAATTACAACACCAGAGGATTTATTTTTTGCAGAAGCGATTTTAAAAAAGAGAAATATAAAAGCGGAAGCGCCTTGACCAGGGGTGACAGGCAGAAGACAAGCCTTCTTGACGGATTGGCTTCTGACCCCGAACCCCTAGGCGCTGTAGCTGGATAAAAAGGAGTTTGAATTATGTTTCGAATTGGTCAGGGCTTTGATGTTCATCAATTAACCGAGGGACGCCCTCTGATTATTGGTGGTATCACTATTCCGTATGAAAAAGGGCTGATGGGGCATTCCGATGCCGACGTATTATTACATACCGTCTCCGATGCCTGTTTAGGGGCAATTGGCGAAGGTGACATCGGAAGGCATTTTCCTGATACCGATCCAAACTTTAAGGACGCTGATTCGGCCAAGCTGATGGAGCATGTCTGGGGAATCGTGAGAGAAAAAGGTTATGAGCTTGTTAATGCTGATTGTACAATCATTGCCCAAAAACCAAAGATGGCTCCCTATATTGGCGAGATGCAGGCGCGGATTGCCGAGCTTCTCGAGGCATCTCCGGAGCAGGTCAATGTGAAAGCGACCACAACCGAAAAGCTCGGGTTTCCTGGAAGAGGTGAAGGGATTGCGGCCCAGGCGGTTGTTTTGTTAAAAAAGGTTGGGGTTTAGACTTTATTGAGGTTCTGCCAAGTGATAAAATATATCGGTATGAGAACCAAATGGAAAAAGTGGAGGCATTATGATGTCAAATGATATTAGAGTAAGGTACGCTCCAAGTCCAACCGGACATTTACATATCGGGAATGCCCGTACGGCACTGTTTAATTATTTGTTTGCCCGCAATAAAGGCGGCAAGTTTATTATCCGAATTGAGGATACCGATAAGAAACGTAATATTGAAGGCGGCGAGCAAAGCCAATTAAAATATTTAAAATGGCTTGGAATGGACTGGGATGAAAGTGTTGATGTCGGCGGTGAATACGGTCCGTACCGCCAATCGGAAAGAAACGATATTTATGAAACCTACTATAAGCAGCTTTTAGAGAATGGAAAGGCTTATAAATGCTACTGTACAGAAGCGGAATTGGAGAAAGAACGGGAAGAGCAAATTGCCCGTGGTGAAACCGCCCATTACTCCGGTAAGTGCCGGCATTTAACTCCGGAAGACCGTTCCCGTTTGGAGGCAGAAGGCCGCAAGCCAAGCATCCGCATTATTGTTCCGGAAGGGGAGACGTATACCTTTGATGACATGGTTAAAGGAACCGTATCCTTTGAATCAGATACGATTGGCGGAGACTGGGTAATGGTTAAAAAGGATGGAACGCCAACCTATAACTTTGCGGTTGCCATCGATGATCAACTCATGGAAATCTCGCATGTTCTGCGCGGTGATGACCATATCTCCAATACGCCAAAGCAATTGGTGGTATACCAGGCATTGGGCTGGGAGCCGCCAATTTTCGGACATATGACACTAATTGTGAATGAAAGCCGTAAGAAATTAAGCAAGCGGGACGAGTCCATCATTCAATTTATCGAGCAATATGAGGAATTAGGATATCTGCCAGAAGCATTATTTAACTTTATTGCTTTGCTCGGCTGGTCGCCTGCAGGGGAAGAGGAGATTTTCGCGAAAGAAGAATTTATTCAAATCTTTGATGCGCAGCGACTGTCCAAATCACCGGCATTATTTGATAAACAAAAGCTTGCCTGGATGAACAATCAATATATGAAAAAAGTAGAGCTAGAGCGGGTAGTGGAACTTTCCCTGCCGCATCTATTCAAGGCCGGCCGTGTCAGCGAGAACCTGTCAGAGGAAGAACAACAATGGGTCCACACTTTGGTTTCTCTCCTTCAGGAAAAAATGAGCTTTGGCGCGGAAATCGTCGAGCTTTCGGATATGTTCTTTAAGGATGAGGCAGACTATGAGGAAGAAGCGAAGGAAGTACTCGCAGGCATTCAAGTTCCTGAAGTGTTAAAGGCTTTTGCACAGGAGCTTGATCAGCTTGCTAGCTTCCAGGCAGAAGGCATTCAGGCCGCGATGAAGGCTGTCCAAAAATCAACAGGTCAAAAGGGGAAAAACCTGTTTATGCCAATACGAGCAGCTGTTACCGGGCAAACCCATGGACCAGATTTGCCAAAATCGATTGAACTTTTAGGCCGCGAGAAAGTTCAAAATAGAATTAAGCAAATTATTAGTTAACATTCAAGAAAAAATGTAATATAGTATAAGTATTATAAAACGAGCTAAAGCTTTGATGAGGAAAAGTAGAAAAATGATGCTTGAAAGAGAGAACCATCACCGGCTGAAAGTGGTTTAAGCCGCTCATTTTTTGAAAATGCACCTCTGAGCCCCGCTTCGAAACAGATTGCCTCTGGAGTAGATTTGGGCGGAACCTTTCCGTTAACAGGTAGAGTGAGGCCATATAAAATGCGCACACAGTTTCTGTGTTAGTATTCATTGTGACCTAATCAGAGTGGAACCACGTTAAAATCAAGCGTCTCTGTCTTTATGACAGAGGCGTTTTTTATTTTATAAAAAGGGGTATAAAACAAAAGGGGGAGTATCAATGTTCAAAACATTGAAGGAGGATATTGATGTAATATTTGACCAGGATCCGGCAGCAAGAAGCTATTTGGAAGTAATTCTAACTTATTCAGGTCTGCATGCCATTTGGGCTCACCGCTTGGCGCATGGGTTCTATAAGAGAAAATTGTTTTTCATTGCTCGAGTTATTTCACAAGTAAGCCGCTTCTTCACAGGAATTGAAATTCATCCAGGGGCAAAAATAGGCAGGAGATTTTTTATCGACCATGGAATGGGTGTTGTTGTTGGGGAAACCTGTGAAATTGGCGATAATGTTACGATTTATCAAGGGGTCACACTAGGCGGTACAGGGAAAGAAAAAGGAAAGCGTCATCCGACTATTAAGGATAATGTTCTCATCTCCACTGGTGCCAAGGTTTTAGGCTCGATTACCATCGGTGAAAATTCCAAAATCGGCGGCGGATCGGTAGTTTTAAAGGAAGTTCCGCCAAACTCCACGGTCGTGGGAATTCCGGGAAGAGTCGTCATGAAGGACGGCATTCGTGTTGGTAAAGATTTAAACCATTCCGACTTGCCAGACCCGGTTGCGGATCGCTTTAAAGATTTGCAAATGGAACTGGATCATATGAAAAAGGAACTGGCAGAATTAAAAGAGGAAAGGACAAAAGTCAATGGCCATTCAACTGTATAATACACTTACCCGCAAGAAAGAGAACTTTGTACCGCTTGAAGAAGGCAAGGTCAAAATGTATGTTTGCGGGCCAACTGTCTATAATTATATCCATATCGGAAATGCGCGCCCGGCAATTGTATTTGATACGGTCCGCCGTTATTTAGAATACCGTGGTTACGACGTCAAATATGTATCCAACTTTACGGATGTCGATGATAAATTGATCCGCGCTGCTAATCAGCTCGGAGAAGATGTTCCAACGATTGCGAATCGGTTTATTGAGGCCTATTTTGAAGATGTTTTGGCACTAGGCTGCAAAAAGGCAGATGTCCATCCGCGTGTCATGGAAAACATGGATATCATTATCGACTTTATCAGCCAATTAATTAAGAAGGGCTACGCCTATGAGTCTGAGGGGGATGTTTATTACCGGACGCGCCACTTTGAGGAGTACGGCAAGCTTTCCCACCAGCCAATTGATGAACTGCAGGCAGGAGCTAGAATTGAAGTAGGCGAGAAAAAAGAAGATAACCTGGACTTTGCTTTATGGAAAGCAGCCAAGGAAGGGGAAATTTTTTGGGAGAGCCCGTGGGGTCCGGGAAGACCGGGCTGGCATATCGAATGCTCAGCGATGGCGAAAAAATATCTTGGTGAGACCATTGATATCCACGCTGGCGGACAGGATTTAACCTTCCCGCACCATGAAAATGAAATTGCCCAATCCGAGGCATTAAGCGGAAAAACCTTTTCCCGTTATTGGATGCATAATGGCTATATTAATATTGATAATGAAAAAATGTCAAAGTCACTTGGCAACTTTGTGCTGGTCCATGACATTATTAAGCAAATAAATCCGCAGGTGTTACGATTCTTTATGCTGTCCGTTCACTATCGCAATCCAATCAATTACAGTCAGGAGCTATTGGAGAGCACAACGGCAGCCCTTGAGCGGTTAACCACCTCCTATCAAAATTTAAAACACCGCCGTGAGAATAGCGCAAACTTGACGGAAAATAATCAAGAATGGCTTGATAAAATCAGCAGACACCGCGATGAATTCATCGAAGCGATGGACGATGATTTTAATACAGCCAAGGCCATTTCAGTTTTATTTGAGTTATCGAAACTGGCAAATTATTACCTCATGGAAAAAAATACAGCGGTAGAAGTCATTGATGCGTTTACAGCGCAATTCGAAGAGCTGTTTGCTGTTCTTGGTCTAACTTTTGAACAAGAAGAGTTACTGGATGAAGAAATTGATGACCTAATTGAACAGCGGATTCAGGCCAGAAAGGACCGTAACTTCCAATTGGCTGACCAAATTCGTGACCAGTTAAAGGAAATGAATATCATTTTAGAGGATACCCCACAAGGTACAAGGTGGAAAAGAGGCTAATTTAAATGCTTGATTACGATAAAACAGTCGATGCCAGCCAATTGAATAGTCTCGCACTTGCTTACATGGGTGACGCTGTTTATGAAACATATGTAAGGCGTCACCTCTTGTTCAGCGGGCGAGTTCGGCCTCATCAGCTGCACAGAGAAGGGACGAGGTATGTTTCTGCAAAAGCACAATGCCAGATTCTTTTTCAAATGATGGATGAAGGGCTTTTGCTAGAGGAGGAGATGGCGGTTGTTATGCGCGGCAGAAATGCGAAATCAGGAACTGTCCCGAAAAATACCGATGTTCAAACCTACCGATATAGCACTGCCTTTGAAGCCTTAATCGGCTATTTATATTTAACAGGAAGGAAGGACCGCTTAGAAGAACTCGTCCGTCAGTCGTTTTTCTATGTGGAAAATAAGAAAGGAGGAACGCCAACATGAATCAGGAACAAGAATACATCGTAGGTAAAAATCCGGTGATTGAGGCGCTAAAATCAAAACGGGATATCAATAAAATTTTAATTGCAGAAGGGTCACAGCGCGGGCAAATGCAGCAGATTACCCAATTGGCCAAAGAAGGAAATGTCCTCGTGCAATTTGTCCCAAAGAAAAAAATTGACCAGATTAGTGACCAGAACCATCAGGGTGTCCTTGCCTATGTCGCAGCCTATCAGTATGCCGAATTGGATGATTTGTTTGCGGCAGCGGAAAAGAAAAACGAGCCTCCTTTCTTTTTACTGCTGGATGAGATTGAGGATCCTCATAACCTTGGCTCGATTATGAGAACTGCGGATGCAGTCGGAGCGCACGGAATCATTATTCCAAAGCGAAGGGCGGTTGGCTTAACGGCAACAGTCGCCAAAGCTTCGACAGGCGCCATTGAATATATACCGGTTGTCCGGGTAACAAACATGTCGCGTACTATTGATGAACTAAAGGAACGGGGAGTCTGGATTGCCGGGACAGATGCGAAGGGAAAACAGGATTACCGGCAAATGGACGGAACGCTTCCGCTTGGCCTTGTGATTGGCAGCGAAGGAAAAGGAATGGGGCGGTTAATCCGTGATAAGTGTGATTTTCTCATTAATCTGCCAATGGCGGGTCATGTTACATCCTTAAATGCTTCTGTTGCGGCGGCACTGCTGATGTATGAGGTATACCGGAAACGGCACACTTTAGAGGGATAGTATATGGATATCCTGCTAGTCGATGGCTATAACATTATCGGGGCGTGGCCGGAGCTTAAAGCATTAAAGGACCGGGACCTTCCGGCAGCAAGGGACCGATTGGTGGAAAAAATGGCCGAATACCAGGCCTTTTCCGGCTTTCGGGTAATCGTTGTCTTTGATGCCCATTATGTAAAAGGAACGGAAAAAAAGTATAAAAATCACATGGTCGAAGTCATTTTTACGAAGGAAAATGAATCAGCGGATGAACGGATTGAAAAAATGGCGATCAGCCTGAGTAATCGAAGAACACAAGTTCATGTGGCCACTTCTGATTTCACAGAGCAATGGCAAATTTTTGGACAGGGTGCTTTAAGAAAATCTGCCCGTGAATTAGAAATAGAAATGTCTTCCATTGAAAAAGGCATTGAGAAAAAGGTAAAAAAAATTCAAGAGAAAAAACCTTTCTACAAAATACCGATTAGCGAGGAAATGGCAGAAATTTTTGAAAAATGGCGTCGAGGACAGAAGTGAGCTCTCGACTTCAAAAATTTTCTAATGTATAATAATACTATCTATGCTTGTTCGGTGGAGGGGATCTTAAGTTGAGTGCGGACTTCGGGACAAATGTTAACGAGCAGTTTTTCGTAATGGAAGACGAGGAAATTGTCGATTTGGTTCACCAAGGCGACAGCGAAGCATTGGATTTTTTAATCCATAAGTATCGAAATTTTGTACGTGCGAAAGCAAGATCCTATTTTTTAATTGGCGCGGATAAGGAAGATATTGTTCAAGAAGGAATGATTGGTCTGTATAAGGCGATTCGCGATTTTAGGGAGGACAAGCTGACCTCCTTTAAAGCATTCGCCGAATTATGCATTACACGGCAAATCATCACAGCCATCAAAACGGCAACAAGGCAGAAGCATATTCCGTTAAATTCCTATGTTTCTTTGGACAAGCCTATTTACGATGAAGAATCAGACCGAACGTTGATGGATGTATTATCGGGTGCAAAGGTTCTCGACCCGGAAGAGCTAATCATCAACCAGGAAGAGTTTGACCATATAGAAGTAAAAATGACGGAATTGCTAAGTGATTTAGAACGAAAGGTATTGGCCTTGTATTTGGACGGGCAATCGTACCAGGAAATTTCTGAAGAACTTAACCGTCATGTGAAATCGATCGATAATGCCCTGCAGCGTGTAAAAAGAAAGCTAGAGCGGTACCTGGAGTTTCGTGAGTTTTCACTATAAAGTTTGTATGCGCTCCCAGAATTATGTCAGTTCATTGAATCTCCTGTCGAATGTTATTGACAATAAATAGGTGTCATGTTACATTTTTAAGGATATATTGAGGGTGTCTAAGAATGAGTAAAAAGAGAGTTCTTGCCTGCACAGTCTGCGGCTCAAGAAATTATTCCACTGTCAGTAAGGATACACAAACTGAGAGATTGGAATTAAATAAATATTGTAAAACCTGTGGTGAGCATACTGTCCATCGTGAAACGAAATAAAAGATTAACATTCTAGCATTGCTATTTACGATAGTTGGGGGTTTACTAAATGTCTCGCATAAAGAATTTCTTCAGTGACGTAGTTCGTGAAATGAGAAAGGTCAGCTGGCCAAAACGCGGAGAACTGACTCGCTCTACTGTTACCGTTATAACAACTGTTGCTTTTTTCGCCGTTTTCTTTGCTGTTTTAGATTTGGGAATTTCAAAATTGATTCGTTTAATTCTTGAATAATAACTTGTACTTCATGGTATAATGGAAAACACAAGGAATTTTTAGCAGAAAACCCGTCATTAGCGGGTTTTTTAATTTGCTCAAAAAAATAATTGAATTTAAATTAGGGAGGGACGGACGCACAAGTCCTCTTAAATGGAAAAGAATTGGTATGTTGTTCATACTTACTCAGGCTATGAGAATAAGGTAAAGGCTAATTTAGAAAAACGTGTGGAATCCATGGGCATGGCAGATAAAATCTTTCGTGTCGTAGTTCCGGAAGAAGAAGAAACAGAAATTAAAAACGGTAAGAAAAAGGTTGTCAAACGTAAGGTATTCCCTGGTTATGTGTTGGTTGAGCTAGTGATGACCGACGATTCTTGGTATGTCGTACGGAATACACCGGGTGTAACAGGGTTCGTTGGTTCTGCTGGATCAGGTTCAAAACCGACGCCGCTGCTTCCGGAAGAAGTGACCGGTTTGCTAAAACGTATGGGCGTAGAAGAAAAACGTGTTGACGTTAACTACGAAATCGGCGAAACCGTCAAAGTTAAAGAAGGCCCATTCGCCAACTTCACAGGAGTCGTCGAAGAAATGGACAAGGACAAAGCCAAACTTAAAGTACTAGTCAACATGTTCGGCCGCGACACCCCAGTAGAACTTGAATTCACACAAATTGATAAGCTTTAAATAAAAATAATAATAAAAAGTTGAAGATAGGTTTTCTCCCCTGTTGATTGGAGTGGAGGGCACGAAGACTCCTGCGGGAGTACGGTTCAGGGGAGACCCCGCAGGCGCGATAGCGCCGAGGAGGCTCCCCGAAACGCCCGCGGAAAGCGAAGTGCCCGGAGCTCCAATCAACAGCCCTTTTTCGGAGCATAAAAAGCCAATTTTAAAGAAATATTATCTGATATTGTAAAAAAACTTGAAATCAGTTTTAAAAAATGATAATATTTCATAGGTCAGTATGTCTAAGGAAAACTCCTTGGACAAGACTTTTGTCAAGCTCTTTGTATTCATATAAAGACTTCAGATGAGTGGGAGGGTTAATACCCTATTAACCACATCACGGACTTTAAGGAGGTGTGTCTCGTGGCTAAAAAAGTAATTAAAGTTGTTAAATTACAAATCCCTGCTGGTAAAGCAAACCCTGCGCCGCCAGTTGGTCCTGCACTAGGTCAAGCCGGTGTAAACATCATGGGATTCTGTAAGGAATTTAACGCTCGTACAGCAGATCAAGCTGGATTGATTATTCCTGTTGAAATCACGGTGTTTGAAGACCGTTCATTTACATTTATTACGAAAACTCCTCCTGCTGCCGTTCTTTTGAAAGTAGCAGCTGGAATCCAGTCTGGTTCAGGCCAGCCTAACCGTAATAAAGTAGCAACAGTAAAGCGTGATAAAGTACGCGAGATTGCGGAACAAAAAATGCCTGACCTAAACGCAGCTAGCGTTGAAGCAGCAATGCGCATGGTTGAAGGTACTGCACGCAGCATGGGTATCGTTATCGAAGACTAATCCATGTAAGTAACTGTTATGTTGTAATGAAGGGGTTGCGCAGTTTTAAAACACTCGCAACCTTTTTCGTGGGAGTTATACGACGTTAAAACCACAATTTAGGAGGAAATAAAAATGGCTAAAAAAGGTAAGAAGTACCTAGAAGCTGCAAAGCTTGTAGATCGCTCAAAAGCTTACCCAATTGCAGAAGCAATTGAACTTGCTAAGCAAACAAATTTTGCAAAATTCGATGCAACTCTTGAAGTTGCCTTCCGCTTAGGCGTAGATCCTAAGAAAGCTGACCAGCAAATCCGTGGAGCAGTTGTGCTTCCAAACGGAACTGGTAAAACTCAACGCGTATTAGTATTCGCGAAGGGTGAAAAAGTGAAAGAAGCAGAAGCAGCTGGCGCTGATTATGTTGGCGATGCAGAATACATCAACAAAATCCAACAAGGTTGGTTCGAGTTCGATGTAATCGTAGCAACACCTGACATGATGGGTGAAGTTGGTAAATTAGGTCGTACTTTAGGACCTAAAGGCTTAATGCCAAACCCTAAAACAGGCACAGTTACATTTGATGTAACAAAAGCAATCAATGAAATTAAAGCAGGTAAAGTTGAATACCGTGTTGACAAAGCTGGAAATATCCACGTGCCTATCGGTAAATCTTCTTTCGAAAACGAAAAGCTTGTTGAGAACTTCACTACTGTGTTCGAAACAATGTTAAAAGTAAAGCCATCTGCTGCTAAAGGTACTTACATGAAGAACGTAACTGTTACTTCAACAATGGGACCTGGAATCAAGGTAGATCCTTCTACTGTTGCAGCAAAATAAGGTAACTAATTTTACCAATTGACAATCGAAATTAGATTTTATATAATCAATTTTGTTGTTTAATATAACAAACATTTGTACCGTAGACAGCAGGGGCTTATGTGCTTAATAATCCTGCCGAGGTTATGCGATAAATTAAGCTATCTTTTTAGCTGATTATGCTGCCTCTATGTCTAATTTATGATATAGAGGCATTTTACTGACCGGTATAAATGTAGACATTCTACAGGAGGTGTTAAGATGAGCAGTGCAATCGAAGCTAAAAAACAGGTTGTCGAAGAAATTGCTGAAAAACTAAAAGCTAGCGTATCAACAATTGTTGTTGACTACCGTGGTCTTACAGTTGGTCAAGTGACTGAACTTCGTAAACAGCTTCGCGAAGCTGGCGTTGAGTTCAAGGTTTATAAAAACTCTATGACTCGCCGTGCGGCTGAAGAAGCAGGTCTTGCTGGCTTAAACGATGCATTAACAGGTCCTAACGCAATCGCGTTCAGTACTGAAGATGTAGTAGCACCAGCGAAAATCTTAAACGATTTTGCTAAAAAGAACGAAGCGTTAGAATTAAAAGCGGGTGTTATCGAAGGTAACGTCGCAACTGTTGAAGAGGTTAAAGCTCTTGCTGAACTTCCTTCACGCGAAGGCTTGCTTTCTATGTTACTCAGCGTGCTTCAAGCACCAATCCGCAACCTTGCTCTTGCAGCAAAAGCAGTTGCAGATCAAAAAGAAGAACAAGGCGCGTAAGTTAAAACTTATCGCTTAACCAATAACGGAATGAAAATTAAGGAGGAAAATTAAAATGACTAAAGAACAAATCATTGAAGCAGTTAAATCTATGACTGTTTTAGAACTTAACGATCTTGTAAAAGCAATCGAAGAAGAATTCGGCGTAACTGCTGCTGCTCCTGTAGCAATGGTTGGCGGCGCAGGTGCTGCTGCTGTTGAAGAGCAAACTGAGTTTGATGTAATCCTAGCTTCTGCTGGCGATCAAAAAATCAAAGTTATCAAAGTTGTTCGTGAAATCACTGGTCTTGGACTTAAAGAAGCAAAAGACCTTGTTGACAACACTCCAAAGCCTGTTAAAGAAGGCGTCTCTAAAGAAGAAGCTGAAGAAATCAAAGGCAAACTTGACGAAGTTGGAGCAAACGTTGAAGTTAAGTAATCTTAACGTTATAAAAAAGTCCGCTGCATAAGCGGGCTTTTTTTGGCTATCTTAAAAAAGGTCCTGGTACCTCATTGTCTTCTATCCTATATCCTCGGGAGGTGAGTCGTTTGACTGAACACTACTATTCTCGTACCCAAAAGGTTGAAAGTGACCCGAAGTATTGGGACTTCACCTTAAAAAACCATCAATTTCGGTTTAAAACGGATAACGGAGTTTTTTCAAAAAGAGAGGTAGATTTTGGCTCACGTCTATTAATTGAATCTTTTACGATTCCGGAAATAAACGGTCCCATTCTAGATGTTGGCTGCGGATATGGCCCCATTGGTTTATCTATTGCAAAGGCCAACCCTGACCGGATTATTCATATGGTTGATGTGAATGAACGGGCTCTTGAATTGGCGGGGGAAAATGCCCTTCTCAACAAAATACAGAATGTAAAAATCTATGAAAGTGACCGGCTGCTTAGTGTAAAGGAAGATTCTTTTTCCGCTATTTTAACTAATCCCCCCATTCGTGCCGGGAAAAAGACTGTTCATGATATTTTTGAACAAGCTTATGAGCGTCTTGCTTCCCGCGGTGAATTATGGGTAGTCATTCAAAAGAAGCAGGGAGCTCCCTCAGCGATGGAGAAAATGAAAGAACTGTTTTCTAATGCTGAAGTAATTGACAAATCAAAAGGATATTTCATCATAAGGGCTAAAAAACAGTTGACTTGATATTGTCGTTGTGATAGCATTATAAAATGCCATCATAATATTTACCGAATTATTCCTATAAATACATTTTGCCAGTATAAAATAGGGATAAAAAGGAAATGATGACAAAATAATACTCAAAATGTGAAAATGTGGTTTTTGGGAAAAAACCCTTTTTCTTTTTGTCTTTTGGATAGGGCTTTAAAGCGCTGCTCAAAAGATGTGCATAGATTTTTAAATTACGCTTGATTTGAGGGGTGAATCAGTTGACAGGTCAACTAGTTCAGTATGGACGCCACCGGAAGCGGAGGAGTTACGCACGAATCAGTGAAGTTTTAGAGTTACCAAATCTTATTGAAATCCAAACCGCTTCTTATCAGTGGTTTCTTGATGAGGGATTGCGTGAAATGTTCCAGGATATTTCACCGATTGAAGATTTTACAGGTAACCTATCACTGGAATTTATTGATTACAGTCTTGGCGATCCAAAGTATTCTGTAGAAGAATCAAAAGAACGGGACGTTACATATTCTGCTCCATTGCGTGTCAAAGTACGTCTTGTAAACAAAGAAACAGGCGAAGTGAAGGATCAAGATGTATTCATGGGTGATTTTCCGTTAATGACGGAAACCGGCACGTTTGTTATTAATGGTGCAGAACGCGTTATTGTTTCGCAGCTGGTGCGCTCACCGAGCGTTTATTTCAGCGGAAAGACCGATAAAAACGGAAAAAAGGGCTACACAGCTACTGTCATTCCGAACCGCGGCGCATGGCTTGAATATGAAACAGATGCCAAGGATGTCGTATATGTCAGAATCGATCGTACTCGGAAACTGCCCGTTACGGTTCTTTTGCGTTCGCTTGGCTTCGGCTCTGATCAAGAAATTCTTGAATTGATTGGTGATAACGAATACCTCCGCAACACGCTTGAAAAAGATAATACGGAAGGTATTGATAAAGCGTTACTTGAGATTTACGAACGTCTTCGTCCAGGTGAACCTCCGACTGTTGAAAATGCGAAGAATTTATTAATTTCTCGTTTCTTTGATCCGAAACGATATGACCTGGCTAATGTAGGCCGCTATAAAATTAATAAAAAGCTTCACATTAAAAACCGCCTTTTCAATCAGCGCTTGGCGGAAACGCTGGCAGACCCTGAAACAGGTGAAATTATTGCAGAAAAGGGAACTGTTTTGGACAGAAGAAACCTCGACAGGATCCTGCCTGCACTTGAGAAAAATGTCAATTTCAGAAGCTACAACCCTGTTGGTGGTGTGGTGGAAGAAGAAATCATTATGCAGGGCATCAAGATTTACGCTCCTGGCGATGAAAATGAAAAGGTTATTAATGTCTTAGGCAATGCCTATGTGGCAGAACCGATTAAAAATATCACTCCTGCCGATATTATTGCGTCAATCAGCTACTTCTTTGATTTGCTGCACGGAGTAGGCGATACAGATGATATCGACCATTTGGGGAACAGACGTCTTCGTTCTGTTGGTGAGCTTTTGCAGAACCAATTTCGAATTGGATTGTCCCGGATGGAGCGTGTTGTTCGTGAGAGAATGTCTATTCAAGACACAGCAACGATAACGCCGCAACAGTTAATCAATATTCGTCCAGTTATTGCTTCCATCAAAGAGTTCTTCGGAAGTTCACAGTTATCACAGTTCATGGATCAGACAAACCCGCTTGCGGAATTAACCCATAAGCGTCGTTTATCAGCGCTTGGACCAGGTGGTTTAACACGTGAACGTGCCGGTATGGAAGTTCGTGACGTTCACTACTCTCACTATGGCCGGATGTGTCCGATTGAAACACCGGAAGGTCCGAACATTGGCTTGATTAACTCATTATCAAGCTATGCAAAAGTTAATCGCTTTGGATTTATAGAAACACCTTACCGCCGTGTTGATCCTGATACAGGTAATGTGACAGACCGAATTGATTATTTAACAGCCGATGAAGAGGACAATTATGTTGTCGCTCAGGCGAATGCCCGTCTTGGTGATGATGGCTCCTTCCTTGATGAAGATGTTATTGCCCGCTTCCGTGGTGAGAACACGGTTGTTAGACGCGACCGGGTCGATTATATGGACGTATCACCAAAGCAGGTTGTTTCAGCTGCAACGGCATGTATTCCGTTCCTTGAAAATGACGACTCCAACCGTGCACTGATGGGTGCAAACATGCAGCGTCAGGCTGTGCCATTAATGCAGCCTGAGGCGCCAAGAGTTGGTACCGGCATGGAATATGTCTCCGGAAAAGACTCCGGTGCAGCGGTTGTTTGTAAGCATGATGGTATTGTGGAACACGTTGAAGCCCGTCAGGTATGGGTGCGTCGTGTGAAAGAGATAGATGGTCAAGAGGTTAAAGGTGACCTCGATAAATACCGGATGTTGAAATTTATCCGTTCCAACCAAGGAACATGCTATAACCAGCGTCCGATTGTGGCTGTTGGCAACCGTGTCAAAAAAGGTGAAATTCTTGCTGATGGTCCATCTATGGAGCTTGGCGAATTAGCGTTAGGAAGAAACGTTCTTGTTGCATTCATAAATTGGGATGGATACAACTATGAAGATGCGATTATCATGAGTGAACGTCTTGTAAAAGACGATGTCTATACTTCTATTCATATCGAGGAATATGAATCTGAATCTCGTGATACAAAGCTTGGACCAGAGGAAATTACTCGTGATATTCCTAACGTTGGTGAAGATGCCCTTCGCAATCTTGATGAGCGCGGTATTATCCGCATTGGTGCAGAAGTAAAAGACGGAGACCTTTTAGTGGGTAAGGTTACACCAAAAGGGGTAACAGAATTGACCGCTGAAGAACGTCTCTTACATGCTATTTTCGGTGAAAAGGCTCGTGAAGTCCGTGATACTTCTCTTCGTGTTCCACACGGCGGAGGCGGTATTGTTCTGGATGTAAAAGTCTTTAACCGTGAAGATGGCGATGAACTGCCTCCAGGCGTTAATCAGTTAGTCCGTGTCTATATCGTTCAAAAGCGGAAAATCTCCGCAGGCGATAAAATGGCTGGACGCCACGGGAATAAAGGGGTTATCTCAAGAATTTTACCGGAAGAGGATATGCCATTCCTTCCAGATGGCACACCGGTTGATATTATGTTAAATCCATTAGGGGTACCTTCTCGGATGAATATCGGGCAGGTTCTTGAGCTTCACTTAGGTATGGCTGCCAGAGCTCTTGATATTCATGTTGCAACGCCAGTTTTTGACGGTGCACGTGAGGAAGATGTATGGGCAACGATTGAGGAAGCCGGCATGGCCCGCGATGCCAAAACGGTTCTTTATGACGGCCGTTCGGGTGAACCATTTGATAACCGTGTATCAGTCGGGGTCATGTATATGATCAAGCTTGCCCACATGGTTGACGATAAATTGCATGCACGTTCAACAGGTCCTTACTCACTTGTTACACAGCAGCCGCTTGGCGGTAAAGCCCAGTTTGGCGGACAGCGTTTCGGTGAGATGGAGGTATGGGCGCTTGAAGCATATGGTGCTGCATACACGCTGCAGGAAATTCTTACGGTTAAATCGGATGACGTGGTTGGCCGGGTAAAAACATATGAAGCCATTGTAAAAGGCGAAAATGTTCCAGAACCGGGCGTTCCTGAGTCATTTAAAGTATTAATCAAAGAACTTCAAAGTTTAGGTATGGATGTCAAAATCTTATCCGGTGATGAAGAAGAGATTGAAATGCGCGATATGGAAGATGAAGAGGACATACAACAAGTTGACACATTAAACATCGTTCCTGACGCACCAAGCTTTGAATCCGAAAAAGTAGGTTCAAAAGAGTAATCCATTCTTAGTTTAAGCGCACTTAAGAGAATAGCTCCTGCTGTGAACAAGCTATTGCTGTTCCTTGGTGCGCTTTTAAGCTTTTATATAAGGGTAAAACCTGGACATAAATAGGGAGGTAGGCCCCTTGCTGGACGTTAATAATTTTGAGTACATGAAAATAGGTCTTGCTTCACCGGATAAAATCCGTTCTTGGTCATTCGGTGAGGTTAAAAAACCTGAAACCATTAACTATCGTACGTTAAAGCCAGAAAAGGACGGTTTATTCTGTGAAAGAATTTTTGGTCCTACAAAGGATTGGGAATGTCATTGCGGAAAGTACAAGCGTGTCCGTTATAAAGGTGTTGTCTGTGACCGATGCGGTGTTGAAGTTACTCGTGCAAAGGTCCGCCGCGAACGAATGGGGCATATTGAACTTGCCGCACCTGTTTCGCATATCTGGTATTTTAAAGGCATTCCAAGCCGAATGGGGCTTGTTTTAGACATGTCTCCAAGGGCGCTTGAAGAAGTCATTTACTTTGCTTCATATGTAGTGACAGAATCAGGTGACACTGCACTTGAAAAGAAACAGCTTTTATCAGAAAAAGAATATCGTGCCTATCGTGAAAAGTACGGTAATAAATTCCAAGCATCTATGGGTGCAGAAGCCATCAAGAAACTGCTATCAGATATCGATTTAGACAAAGATGTTGATGGTTTAAAAGAGGAGCTTAAAACAGCTCAAGGCCAACGCCGTACACGTGCGATTAAACGTCTTGAGGTTCTCGAAGCATTCCGTAATTCCGGGAACGAACCATCTTGGATGGTGTTAGACGTTCTTCCGGTCATTCCACCGGAGCTGCGTCCAATGGTTCAATTGGATGGCGGAAGATTTGCGACTTCTGACTTAAACGATTTATATCGCCGTGTGATTAACCGCAACAACCGTTTAAAGCGTTTATTAGACTTGGGTGCGCCTAGCATTATCGTTCAAAACGAAAAGCGGATGCTCCAGGAAGCAGTCGACGCTTTAATTGACAACGGCCGCCGCGGCCGCCCAGTTACAGGTCCTGGTAACCGTCCATTAAAGTCACTGTCCCATATGTTGAAAGGTAAGCAAGGGCGTTTCCGTCAAAACTTGCTTGGAAAACGGGTTGACTATTCCGGACGTTCGGTTATCGTCGTAGGTCCTAATCTAAAAATGTATCAATGCGGGCTTCCGAAAGAAATGGCACTTGAATTATTTAAGCCATTTGTGATGAAGGAGCTTGTTGAAAAGGGATTAGCCCATAATATTAAATCAGCTAAGCGCAAAATTGAAAGAGTGTCCCCAGATGTTTGGGATGTGCTTGAAGATGTCATTAGGGAGCATCCGGTTCTATTAAACCGCGCCCCAACTCTTCACCGTTTAGGGATTCAGGCGTTTGAGCCGACATTGGTTGAAGGACGCGCGATTCGTCTTCACCCGCTTGTATGTACTGCATACAATGCCGATTTTGACGGAGACCAAATGGCTGTGCACGTACCGCTTTCTTCAGAAGCGCAGGCGGAAGCCCGCCTTTTAATGCTTGCTGCACAAAACATTCTTAACCCGAAAGATGGTAAACCGGTTGTTACTCCTTCACAGGACATGGTATTAGGAAACTATTATCTAACTCTTGAAAGAGAAGGTGCCGTCGGTGAGGGCATGGTGTTTAATGATACGGACGAAGCCCTTCTTGCCTATCAAAACGGCTATGTTCACCTGCATACAAGGGTTGCTGTTAATGCCGGTAAATTAGGAAATGAGACTTTTACAGAAGAACAAAACAACAAGCTGTTAATCACAACCGTTGGTAAGCTTGTGTTTAATGAGATTCTTCCTAAATCATTCCCTTATATCAATGAACCAACTAAACACAATTTAGAGGTTGAAACTCCTGCTAAGTACTTTGTTGAAAAAGGCGAGGATATCAAAGAAAAGATTAAAAATATGCCTTTGATTGATCCGTTTAAGAAGAAAATTCTTGGTAATATCATTGCGGAAGTATTCAAGCGTTTCAAAATTACCGAAACATCCAAAATGCTCGACCGCATGAAGGATTTAGGTTTCAAATATTCAACTAAAGCCGGTATTACTGTTGGTGTTGCCGATATCGTCGTACTTAAAGAGAAAGAGCAAATTCTTCATGATGCGCAGGCTAAGGTTGATAATGTTACTAAACAGTTTAGACGTGGTTTAATTACAGAGGATGAGCGTTATGACCGTGTCATCTCTATTTGGAGCCAGGCGAAGGATACTATTCAAGGTAAATTGATGAAATCTTTGAATAAGACTAACCCAATTTTCATGATGAGTGACTCTGGTGCCCGTGGTAACGCCTCTAACTTTACACAGTTAGCTGGTATGCGTGGTCTGATGGCCAACCCGGCAGGACGTATCATCGAGTTGCCAATCAAATCAAGTTTCCGTGAAGGATTAACAGTATTAGAGTACTTTATCTCCACTCACGGTGCCCGTAAAGGTCTTGCTGATACGGCGCTTAAGACAGCTGACTCAGGTTACTTAACCCGTCGTCTCGTTGACGTTGCTCAGGACGTTATTGTCCGTGAAGATGACTGTGGAACAGACCGCGGCTTTACTATCAGCGCTTTAAAAGATGGTACAGAGGTTATTGAAACACTTGAAGAGCGTCTAATTGGCCGATATGCCCGTACGCCTATTAAACATCCTGAAACAAAGGAAATCCTTGTTCCGGAAAATGGCCTAATTACAGAAGACATTGCCACTGTCATTGTGGAGGCTGGAATCGAAGAGGTTAAAATCCGTTCGGCATTTACATGTAACACCCGCCATGGTGTTTGTAAAAAATGTTACGGCCGTAACCTAGCGACTGGTCAAGAGGTTGAAGTGGGTGAAGCGGTTGGTATTATTGCCGCCCAGTCTATCGGTGAGCCAGGAACTCAGTTAACGATGCGTACATTCCATACAGGCGGTGTTGCGGGGAACGATATTACGCAAGGTTTGCCACGTATTCAGGAAATTTTCGAAGCGCGTAACCCTAAAGGGCAGGCTGTTATTTCGGAAATTGATGGTGTGGTCATCAGCATTAACGAAGGCCGCGACCGCCAGCATGAAATTACTGTTCAAGGTGAAGTTGAGCAGCGCAATTACACTGCTCCGTATACTGGACGTCTGAAGGTTGCTGTCGGAGACCGGATTGAACGAGGTCAGGAATTAACCGAAGGATCAATTGATCCAAAAGAACTGATTAAGGTGAAAGATGTAATTTCCGTTCAGGAATACCTCCTTCGTGAAGTGCAAAAGGTTTACCGGATGCAAGGTGTTGAAATTGGCGATAAGCACGTTGAGGTTATGGTCCGCCAAATGCTCCGCAAAGTGCGTGTAAGTGAGGCTGGAGATACAGATGTATTACCGGGTACACTACTAGACATTCACCAGTTTACGGATGCCAATGAATCAGCTTTACTAAATGGCAAAATTCCGGCTACAGGGCGTCCTGTATTACTTGGTATTACCAAAGCATCTCTTGAAACTGATTCGTTCTTGTCTGCGGCATCCTTCCAAGAAACAACAAGAGTTCTTACCGATGCAGCAATTAAGGGCAAGCGCGATGAATTGCTTGGTTTAAAAGAGAATGTTATCATCGGGAAACTGGTTCCTGCCGGAACAGGTATGCAGCGCTACCGCAAAGCTGAGCCAGTCCTTCGGGATACAACTTCAGAAGAACCGGTAACAATTGATTAAATAAATGTCAGAGGCTGACCTTAGTCAGCCTCTATTTTAAGAAAAAATTTAAATGTTGTGTTGACATCTATTTTCTAAGATGTTACTATATCAAAGGTGCTCCTATACACCTGATACTTTGGAGGATAGCAATCATGTCTTATGAAAAAGTATTGCAGGCGAAGAGTTTTATTATAGGGACAAAACAAGCAGTGAAGGCACTAAAGGAAGGAAAAGTCGAAGAGCTGATTATCGCGGCAGATGCTGACCAAAAAGTTACGGCACTTGTGGTCACAACAGCTCAAGACTTAGATGTTCCTGTTCAGTATGTCGATTCCATGAAAAAACTTGGTAAAGCATGCGGAATACAAGTTGGTGCGGCCGCTGTTGCAATTATCCGTTAAAAACTGTTTTTGTAGATAGAGTAGTCTGCAAAAACTTTGTTTTTGCAAAAAAATGAACCACCTGGATGTGTGGGCTTACAATAAATGAAGGGAGGAAAATAACATGCCTACAATTAACCAATTAGTGCGCAAACCACGTCAGTCAACGACTGAGAAGTCAAAATCACCTGCGCTAAATAAAGGTTATAACAGCTTCAAAAAATCACAAACAAATGTATCTTCACCACAAAAACGCGGGGTATGTACTCGTGTTGGTACAATGACTCCAAAGAAACCAAACTCAGCGTTACGTAAATATGCTCGTGTACGCTTGACAAATGGTATCGAGGTGACTGCATACATTCCTGGTATCGGCCACAACCTTCAAGAGCACAGTGTTGTTCTTATCCGTGGCGGACGTGTAAAAGACTTACCAGGGGTACGTTATCACATCGTACGCGGAGCGCTTGATACAGCTGGAGTTAACAACCGTATGCAAGGCCGCTCAAAATATGGTACTAAGAGACCAAAAGCAGCTAAGAAATAATCATACTAAATAGAAGCTTCTTTGAAAGGAGGAAAAAGCATGCCACGTAAAGGTCCTGTAGCAAAGAGAGACGTGTTACCAGATCCACTTTACAATTCAAAATTAGTTACTCGTCTTATCAACAAAATGATGATTGACGGTAAAAGAGGTAAATCTCAAGAAATTCTTTACTCTGCATTTAATACAATCCGTGAGCGTTCTGGGAAAGAACCTATGGAAGTATTCGAAGCAGCAATGAAAAATATCATGCCAGTTCTAGAAGTAAGAGCACGCCGTGTCGGTGGTGCTAACTACCAAGTTCCAGTTGAGGTGCGTCCTGACCGCCGTACAACTCTTGGTCTTCGCTGGTTGGTAAACTATGCGCGTCTTCGCGGTGAAAAAACAATGGAAGAGCGCTTAGCGAATGAAATCATGGATGCAGCAAACAACACTGGTGCGTCTGTTAAGAAACGTGAAGATACACACAAAATGGCTGAAGCAAACAAAGCGTTTGCTCACTATCGTTGGTAATCTAACCTTCAAATATAAAAACTTTCTACTAGGAAGGAGAAAGACCCAATGGCAAGAGAGTTCTCCTTAGAAAATACTCGTAATATCGGCATCATGGCTCACATCGATGCCGGTAAAACGACTACCACTGAGCGTGTCCTTTATTACACTGGTAAGATTCATAAAATCGGTGAAACACATGAAGGTGCATCTCAGATGGACTGGATGGAGCAAGAACAAGAACGCGGAATCACAATCACTTCCGCTGCAACAACTGCACAATGGAAAGGCCACCGTGTTAACATCATCGACACTCCAGGACACGTAGACTTCACTGTTGAAGTAGAACGTTCCCTTCGTGTACTTGATGGTGCGGTAGCTGTACTGGATGCTCAGTCAGGTGTTGAACCACAAACTGAAACAGTTTGGCGTCAAGCAACTACTTACGGAGTACCACGTGTAGTATTCGTAAACAAGATGGACAAAATCGGCGCAGACTTCCTGTACTCTGTGAAAACATTACATGAGCGTCTGCAAGCGAATGCTCATCCAATTCAGTTACCAATCGGTGCTGAAGACCAATTCTCAGCCATCATTGACCTTGTGGAAATGAACGCTGTATTCTACGGAAACGACTTAGGAACTGATATTGAAGTTCGTGAGATTCCAGAAGAACACCGTGCACAAGCTGAAGAATATCGTGAAAAATTAGTTGAGGCAGTAGCTGAACTTGATGAAGAGTTAATGGAAAAATACCTTGGCGGAGAGGAAATCTCAAAAGAAGAGTTAAAAGCCGCAATCCGTAAAGGTACTGTTAACGTTGAATTCTACCCAGTTATCTGTGGATCAGCTTTCAAAAACAAAGGTGTTCAGTTAATGTTAGATGCAGTTATCGATTACCTTCCATCTCCATTAGATGTACCTGCCATCAAAGGTCATGCTGTGGATGATGAAGAGGAAATCGTTGAGCGTCACTCAAGTGACGAAGAGCCATTCTCAGCTCTTGCATTTAAAGTTATGACAGACCCTTATGTTGGTAAATTAACGTTCTTCCGCGTTTATTCTGGTACTTTAGAGTCTGGATCATATGTTCAGAACTCAACTAAAGGAAAACGCGAACGTATCGGACGTATCCTGCAAATGCACGCAAACAGCCGTCAAGAAATCTCAAAGGTTTATGCCGGTGATATTGCTGCTGCTGTAGGTTTGAAAGATACAACTACTGGTGATACTCTATGTGACGACAAAAACCCTGTTATCCTAGAGTCTATGCAATTCCCAGAGCCAGTAATCCAGCTTTCAGTTGAACCTAAATCAAAAGCTGACCAAGATAAAATGACAACTGCTCTACAAAAGCTGCAAGAAGAAGATCCGACTTTCCGTGCACATACTGACCAGGAAACTGGACAAGTAATCATCGCTGGTATGGGTGAGCTTCACCTAGATATCATCGTTGACCGTATGCGTCGTGAATTCAAAGTTGAAGCTAATGTAGGTGCACCGCAGGTTGCTTACCGTGAAACATTCCGTGCTTCTGCACAAGTTGAAGGTAAGTTCGCTCGTCAGTCTGGTGGACGCGGTCAATACGGACACGTTTGGATCGAATTCTCACCTAACGAAGAAGGAAAAGGATTCGAGTTCGAAAACGGTATCGTCGGTGGTGTTGTTCCTCGTGAATACATCGCTCCAGTCCAAGCTGGACTTGAAGATGCTCTACAACGCGGTGTTCTTGCTGGATATCCATTAGTTGATATTAAAGCAAGATTATTCGACGGGTCTTACCATGATGTTGACTCCTCCGAAATGGCGTTTAAGATTGCCGCTTCACTGGCTCTTAAAAATGCTGCTTCTAAGTGTCAGCCTGTAATTCTTGAGCCTATGATGAGAGTTGAAGTTGTTATCCCTGAAGAATATCTAGGTGATATCATGGGACAAATTACTGCTCGTCGTGGACGCGTAGAGGGTATGGAAGCTCGTGGTAATGCACAAGTTGTTCGTGCTATGGTACCTCTATCAGAAATGTTTGGTTATGCAACTGCACTTCGTTCTAGCACACAAGGTCGTGGAGTATTCTCTATGCACTTTGATCACTACGAAGAAGTACCTAAATCAGTTTCTGAAGAAATCATCAAAAAAAATAAAGGTGAGTAATTGATTTTCACCTGTCTTTAAAGTATAACTACTTATGTAAGAATGGAAACTGTGAAATGAGGATAACCTCTTTACAGTTTCCGCTTAAATATACTTAATTTTTATAATCCAAAGGAGGATTTTCCAAATGGCAAAAGCTAAATTCGACCGTTCAAAGCCACACGTTAACATTGGTACAATCGGACACGTTGACCATGGTAAAACTACTTTAACTGCTGCAATCACTTCTGTACTTGCAAAACAAGGTAAAGCAGAAGCTCGTGCATACGATCAAATCGATGGTGCTCCAGAAGAAAGAGAACGTGGTATCACAATCTCTACTGCACACGTTGAGTATGAAACTGATGCACGTCACTATGCACACGTTGACTGCCCAGGACACGCTGACTATGTTAAAAACATGATCACTGGTGCTGCACAAATGGACGGCGGTATCTTAGTTGTATCTGCAACTGATGGTCCAATGCCACAAACTCGTGAGCACATCCTTCTTTCTCGTCAGGTAGGCGTACCTTACCTTGTTGTATTCATGAACAAGTGTGACATGGTTGACGACGAAGAATTACTTGAATTAGTAGAAATGGAAATTCGTGATCTTCTTTCTGAATATGATTTCCCTGGCGATGACACTCCAGTTATCAAAGGTTCTGCTCTTAAAGCATTAGAAGGCGATGCTGCATGGGAAGAAAAAATTATCGAACTTATGGATGCTGTTGACAGCTACATTCCAAACCCAACTCGTGACACTGACAAGCCATTCATGATGCCAGTTGAGGACGTATTCTCGATCACTGGTCGTGGTACAGTAGCTACAGGACGCGTTGAGCGTGGCGTAGTTAAAGTTGGTGACGTAGTTGAAATCGTTGGTTTCACTGAAGAGCCAAAATCTACAACTGTAACAGGTGTAGAAATGTTCCGTAAGCTTCTTGACTTTGCTGAAGCTGGTGACAACATTGGTGCCCTTCTTCGTGGTGTAGCACGTGAAGAAATCGAGCGTGGACAAGTTTTGGCTAAGCCAAAGTCCATCACTCCACACACAAAGTTCAAAGCACAAGTTTACGTATTATCTAAAGAAGAAGGTGGACGTCATACTCCATTCTTCTCAAACTATCGTCCACAATTCTATTTCCGTACTTCTGATATCACTGGTATCATCATTCTTCCAGAAGGTACTGAAATGATCATGCCTGGCGATAACACAGAAATGACTGTTGAGCTTATCGCTCCAGTTGCGATTGAAGAAGGAACTAAGTTCTCTATCCGTGAAGGTGGACGTACTGTAGGTTCAGGTTCAATCACTACAATCGTTGAGTAATCAAACAATAACGGAAGCAGCTGGGTGACGATCCAGCTGCTTTTTTATATTATTCATTTAAAAATATTCCGTGTTTCTTCTATATAATTATGAATGTCTAAATGTAATTAAATTAGGAGATTACTGGAGATTAATATTATGTGTTGAAATCATGTATATCAGCCGTTATAATAATAAAAGTGTTTAGGACATAAGACTAAAAAAAATCGTAATAAATGTTGCGTTTGCTTTATGTTTTATGTATAATAGACAATGTTGGTCTTTGACTGCGATGATGTGAGAGGTTGCTGACACACCCGGCCGCTTTGCCATGGCGCTGTGTTAGGGAAATTCTCACTGAGAAATGTCTATTTTAAAAATAGGCGAATAAAGGAGGGAAAATAATGGCAAAACAAAAAATTCGTATCCGCTTAAAAGCATATGATCACAGAATCCTTGATCAATCTGCAGAAAAAATCGTTGAAACAGCAAAACGTTCAGGTGCAGCAGTGTCTGGTCCGATTCCGCTTCCAACTGAAAAATCTGTATATACGATTCTTCGTGCGGTTCACAAGTACAAAGATTCTCGTGAGCAATTTGAAATGCGGACACATAAGCGTCTAATCGACATCGTTAATCCAACTCCACAAACAGTTGATGCATTAATGAGATTAGATTTACCATCCGGTGTAGATATCGAAATCAAATTATAATCAAATAAATTTATACAAAATTAGGAGGTGTGACTTACATGACCAAAGGAATCTTAGGAAGAAAGATTGGTATGACTCAAGTATTTGCTGAGAACGGAAACTTAATTCCTGTAACAGTAGTTGAGGTAGCTCCAAACGTTATTCTTCAAAAGAAATCTGCGGAAACTGATGGCTACGAGGCTATTCAGGTAGGTTTCGAAGATAAACGTGAAAAGTTAGCTAACAAACCTGAAAAGGGACATGTTGCAAAAGCGAATACTGCTCCTAAGCGCTTCGTTCGCGAATTCCGCGGAGATGACTTAGCAGGCTTTGAAGTTGGTCAAGAAGTCAATGTTGATATTTTCGCTGCAGGCGATTTAGTAGATGTAACAGGAATCTCAAAGGGTAAAGGTTTCCAAGGCTCTATCAAGCGCCACGGACAATCTCGCGGCCCAATGGCTCACGGCTCTCGTTACCATCGTCGTCCTGGTTCAATGGGACCAGTTGCTCCAAACCGTGTATTCAAAGGTAAATTATTACCTGGACGTATGGGCGGAGAGCAAGTTACTGTTCAAAACCTTGAAGTCGTTAAGGTTGACACTGAGCGTAATCTTCTTTTAATCAAAGGTAACGTTCCAGGTGCGAAAAAAGCATTACTAAAAATCAAAGGTGCGGTTAAAGCATAATCACTTCATAAGAAAGGAGGAACATAGGAATGCCGAAAGTAGCATTATTTAACCAAAGCGGTTCACAAGTTGGTGAAATCGAGTTAAACGAATCCGTATTTGGTATTGAACCTAACCAACACGTATTATTTGAAGCGATCATTATGCAAAGAGCTTCTTTACGTCAGGGAACTCATAAAGTTAAAAATCGTTCTGAGGTAGCCGGCGGTGGTCGTAAACCATGGCGCCAAAAGGGAACAGGTCGTGCTCGTCAAGGGTCTATCCGTTCTCCACAATGGCGCGGAGGTGGTACTGTATTTGGTCCACAACCACGCAGCTACAGCTATAAATTACCGAAAAAAGTTCGTCGTTTAGCAATCAAATCTGCATTATCTTCTAAAGTTCTAGAAGAAAAAGTGTTAGTACTTGAAAGCTTAGCTTTCGATGCACCAAAAACAAAAGACTTCAAAGCTGTTTTAAATGGTCTTTCTGTTGAGAAAAAAGCATTAATCGTTACAGCTGACCTTGATGAAAACGTAGCATTATCTGCTCGCAACATTCCTGGTGTGACAGTTGTAACTGCTGATGGAATCAACGTATTAGACGTTGTAAATCATGATAAATTAATCATGACAAAAGCAGCGGTTGAAAAAGTAGAGGAGGTGCTTGCATAATGGATGCACGCGATATCATTAAGCGCCCCGTTATCACTGAACGTTCTACTGACCTAATGGCTGAAAAGAAATATACTTTTGAAGTAGATGTTAAGGCTAATAAAACTCAAGTTAAAGATGCTGTCGAAGAAATCTTTGGCGTAGAAGTTGATAAAGTCAACATCATGAACTACAAAGGTAAGTTCAAGCGTATGGGTAAATTTGGCGGTTACACAAACAAACGCCGCAAGGCAATCGTTAAACTAACTGCTGACAGCAAAGAAATCGAATTCTTTGAAAGCTAAAATCTAATATAAGAGGAGGGAAATAAAATGGCGATTAAAAAGTACAAACCTACCTCTAACGGACGTCGTGGGATGACTGTTTCTGATTTCGCTGAAATCACAACAAGCACACCTGAAAAATCACTTTTAGCTCCTTTAAAGAGCAAAGGCGGCCGTAACAACCAAGGTAAGTTAACTGTTCGTCATCAAGGTGGCGGCCATAAGCGTCAATATCGTTTAATCGACTTTAAACGTAACAAAGATGGCATTCCTGGACGCGTTGCCACTATCGAATACGATCCAAACCGTTCTGCAAACATTGCACTAATCAACTATGCTGATGGTGAAAAGCGTTATATCTTAGCTCCAAAAAATCTTGAAGTAGGCATGGAAGTAATGTCGGGCCCTGAGGCAGATATTAAAGTGGGTAACTCACTTCCATTAGCAAATATTCCTGTTGGTACAGTAGTACACAACATCGAATTAAAACCAGGTAAAGGCGGCCAGTTAGTTCGTTCTGCTGGAACAAGCGCTCAAGTACTTGGTAAAGAAGGTAAATACGTACTTGTACGTTTAACTTCTGGTGAAACACGCATGATTCTTTCTGAATGCCGTGCATCTATCGGTCAAGTAGGAAACGAACAGCATGAACTTATTAAAATTGGTAAAGCTGGTCGTTCTCGCTGGTTAGGCAAGCGCCCAACTGTCCGCGGATCTGTTATGAACCCTAACGATCACCCACACGGTGGTGGTGAAGGACGTTCACCAATCGGACGTAAGTCTCCAATGACTCCTTGGGGCAAACCGACTCTTGGTTACAAAACTCGCAAGAAGAAAAACAAATCCGACAAACTTATTATTCGTCGTCGTAAAAAATAACGTGATTGAACTACGGTTCAAAGACAGAGCCGTAGACCACTCACGAAGGGAGGTTCATTCATGGGTCGCAGCTTAAAAAAAGGACCATTCGTTGATGATCATTTAATGGTTAAGGTTGAAAAGTTAAATGAATCCGATAAGAAGCAAGTGATTAAAACTTGGTCTCGTCGTTCTACGATTTTCCCACAATTTATCGGTCATACGATCGCCGTTTATGATGGCCGTAAACATGTGCCTGTGTATGTTACTGAAGACATGGTAGGACACAAGCTTGGAGAATTCGCTCCAACACGTGCTTACAAAGGTCATGGTAACGATGATAAGAAAACAAGACGTTAAGAGAGGAGGGCATCCCAATGCAAGCTAAAGCTGTTGCAAGAACAGTCCGTATTGCTCCTCGTAAAGTCCGCTTAGTCGTCGATTTAATTCGAGGAAAGCAAGTTGGTGAAGCGGTGGCGATTTTAAATCTGACTCCGAAGGCTGCTTCTCCAGTTGTTGAAAAGGTTTTAAAATCCGCTATGGCAAATGCTGAGCACAATTATGAAATGGACGTAAATAACTTGGTTGTATCCCAAGCATTCGTTGATGAAGGTCCAACCTTAAAACGTTTCCGTCCACGCGCTATGGGCCGTGCAAGTCAAATCAACAAGCGCACAAGCCACATTACAATCGTTTTATCAGAGAAGAAGGAGGGATAAGCTGTGGGTCAAAAAGTAAATCCAGTCGGTTTGCGTATCGGGATCATCCGTGATTGGGAATCTAAATGGTACGCAGGTAAAGACTTTGCTGATCTTTTACACGAAGACATTAAGGTTCGTGAATACATCACGAAGCGCTTAAAAGATGCTTCTGTGTCTAAAGTTGAAATCGAACGTGCTGCGAACCGTGTTAACGTCACAATCCATACAGCGAAGCCTGGTATGGTAATCGGTAAAGGCGGTACTG
This sequence comes from Neobacillus sp. 114, assembly GCF_030127045.1. Lineage (NCBI taxonomy): Bacteria > Bacillati > Bacillota > Bacilli > Caryophanales > Bacillaceae > Neobacillus > Neobacillus sp. 114. The sequence goes on from NZ_CP126144.1 coordinate 135,921, forward strand.
AAGTGGAATCACTTCGTAAAGCATTAAACCAATTAACTGGCAAACGCGTTCATATCAACATTCTTGAAATCAAGAAGGCTGATGTTGATGCGAAGTTAGTTGCTGAAAACATTGCTCGTCAATTAGAAAACCGCGTATCTTTCCGCCGCGCACAAAAGCAAGCAATTCAACGTGCTATGCGTGCTGGTGCAAAAGGTATTAAAACAATGGTATCCGGTCGTCTTGGTGGTGCCGATATCGCTCGTTCAGAACATTACAGCGAAGGAACTGTTCCACTTCATACACTTCGCGCTGATATCGACTATGCTACAGCAGAAGCTGATACTACTTATGGTAAACTTGGTGTAAAAGTATGGATCTATCGTGGAGAGATCCTTCCTACTAAGAAGAAAACTGGGGAAGGAGGCAAATAATCATGTTATTGCCAAAACGCGTAAAATTCCGCCGTCAACATCGTGGTAACATGCGTGGAAACGCAAAAGGCGGTACTGAAGTATCATTCGGTGAATTCGGTCTGCAATCAATGGAAGCATCCTGGGTAACAAACCGTCAAATCGAAGCTGCTCGTCGTGCGATGACTCGTTACATGAAACGTGGCGGTAAAGTTTGGATTAAGATTTTCCCTCACAAGCCATATACTGCAAAGCCTCTAGAAGTACGGATGGGTTCCGGTAAAGGTTCACCTGAAGGCTGGGTGGCAGTAGTTAAGCCAGGAAAAATCATGTTTGAAATTGCCGGCGTTTCTGAGGAAATTGCTCGTGAAGCTCTTCGTCTTGCAGCACACAAACTTCCTGTAAAGTGCAAGTTTGTAAAACGTGAAGAAATTGGTGGTGAATCAAATGAAAGCTAATGAAATTCGTGACCTTACCACTGCTGAAATTGAACAAAAAGTAAAATCTTTAAAAGAAGAGCTTTTCAACCTTCGCTTTCAATTGGCGACTGGACAACTTGAAAATACAGCTCGTATCCGTGAAGTACGCAAATCAATCGCTCGCATGAAAACTGTGATTCGCGAGAGAGAAATCAGCGTTAATAAGTAAAATCCGAGAGGAGGTTCACGAGTGATGAGTGAACGTAACCAGCGCAAGGTTTACACTGGACGCGTTGTTTCTGACAAAATGGATAAGACTGTAACTGTTCTTGTCGAAACATACAAAAAGCATCCCCTTTACGGTAAACGCGTAAAGTACTCTAAAAAGTACAAAGCTCATGATGAGCAAAACCAAGCAAAAGTTGGCGACATCGTACGTATTATGGAAACTCGCCCGCTTTCAGCTACAAAACGCTTCCGTTTAGTTGAAGTAGTAGAAAAAGCAGTTATTATTTAATTGTTCGGAGATAGTTTTTCCGAAGGGAGGTTACACACATGATTCAACAAGAATCACGTTTAAAAGTTGCTGACAACTCTGGTGCTCGTGAAGTGCTTACCATTAAAGTTCTTGGTGGTTCTGGCCGCAAAACGGCTAACATCGGCGATATTATCGTTTGTACAGTGAAACAAGCAACACCTGGTGGCGTTGTTAAAAAAGGTGATGTTGTTAAGGCTGTTGTTGTTCGTACAAAGAGCGGTGTCCGCCGTCCTGACGGTTCCTACATCCGTTTTGATGAAAATGCATGTGTAATTGTAAAAGAAGATAAGAGCCCACGTGGAACTCGTATCTTTGGACCAGTTGCCCGCGAACTTCGCGACAATAACTTTATGAAAATTGTTTCTCTAGCTCCAGAAGTACTATAATTATAAATTCCAATTGCCTTTAAGGAGGTGCTTACGGATGCATGTAAAAAAAGGTGATAAGGTCAGAGTCATCTCTGGTAAGGATAAAGGCAAGACAGGTACAATCCTGGCTGCTTATCCTAAAGAAAGCCGTGTTCTTGTAGAAGGCGTGAACATCGTGAAAAAACACGCTAAACCTTCACAAGCAAACCCACAGGGCGGCATTATCAGCTTCGAGGCTCCAATTCATGTATCAAATGTAATGCCTATCGATCCTAAAACAGGTAACCCTACACGTGTAGGTTACAAATCGGTTGATGGCAAAAAAGTCCGAGTAGCAAAATCCGGTGAATTATTAGATAAATAGTCTAAAGAAGAAGGGAGGTACACTCAATGAACCGCCTAAAAGAAAAGTATGTAAAAGAAATCACTCCTGCTCTTATGAGCAAGTTCAACTATAAATCCATTATGCAAGTACCTAAGATTGAAAAAATCGTTATAAACATGGGTGTTGGTGACGCAGTTCAAAATGCTAAAGCCCTTGATAATGCAGTTGAAGAATTAGCAATGATCACTGGTCAGAAGCCTTTAGTAACTCGTGCGAAAAAGTCTATCGCTGGTTTCCGTCTTCGTGAGGGAATGCCGATTGGTGCAAAAGTCACTCTTCGCGGTGAGCGTATGTATCAATTCCTTGATAAGTTAGTTTCTGTTTCCTTACCACGTGTACGTGACTTCCGTGGTGTTTCTAAAAAAGCATTTGATGGTCGCGGCAACTACACATTGGGTATTAAAGAACAGCTAATTTTCCCTGAGATTGATTACGATAAGGTAAGCAAGGTTCGTGGTATGGATATCGTTATCGTAACAACTGCAAATTCCGATGAAGAGTCTCGTGAATTATTAACTCAAGTCGGAATGCCGTTCCAAAAGTAATCGCTAAATAAGGAGGCGAAAACGTGGCTAAGAAGTCAATGATTGCGAAACAAAAGCGCACGCCTAAATACAAAGTACAAGAGTACACACGCTGCGAACGCTGTGGCCGTCCACACTCTGTATATCGTAAATTTAAGCTTTGCCGTATTTGTTTCCGTGAATTAGCATACAAAGGACAAATTCCTGGTGTTAAAAAAGCTAGCTGGTAAAACTAGAGTTTGTGGAAGGAGGTAAAAAACAATGGTCATGACAGATCCAATTGCTGATTTGCTCACTCGCATTCGTAATGCGAATATGGTGCGTCACGAGAAATTAGAAGTACCTGCTTCTAATATCAAAAAAGAAATCGCTGAAATTCTAAAGCGTGAAGGTTTCATCCGTGACGTGGAATATATCGAAGACAATAAACAAGGTATCATCCGTATCTTCTTAAAATACGGTGCAAATAACGAACGTGTTATTACTGGATTGAAGCGTATAAGCAAGCCTGGTCTTCGCGTTTATGCAAAATCTAACGAAGTACCGCGTGTTTTAAATGGACTTGGTATTGCGCTAGTATCTACTTCAACAGGCGTGATCACTGATAAGGAAGCTCGTGCTAAACAAATCGGCGGAGAAGTTTTAGCATACGTTTGGTAAGAGATTTTTTGAATGAATGGAGGTGCACTAAATGTCTCGCGTAGGAAAAAAACCTATTGAAATCCCAGCAGGTGTAACAGTTGCTGTAAATAACAACACTGTTACTGTTAAAGGACCAAAAGGCGAGCTTTCTCGTTCTTTTAATCCAGATATTACAATCAATGTTGAAGAGAATCTTGTAACCATCTCTCGTCCATCAGATGTGAAAGAACACCGCGCATTGCACGGTACAACTCGTGCGGTACTCGCAAATATGGTCGAAGGTGTTTCTAAAGGCTTCGAAAAGAAATTAGAGTTGATCGGGGTTGGTTACCGTGCTCAAAAGCAAGGTACCAAGCTTGTACTAAACGTTGGATACTCTCATCCAGTTGAAATCGAACCTGAAACAGGCCTTGAAATCGAAGTTCCTGCAAATACAAAAATTACTGTAAAAGGTACTGACAAAGAACGTGTTGGTGCATTAGCAGCAAATATCCGTCAAGTTCGTCCTCCAGAGCCGTATAAAGGCAAAGGAATCCGTTACGAAGGCGAATTTGTTCGTCGTAAAGAAGGTAAAACAGGTAAGTAATGCCGCATAAGTAAACGAAAGGAGTGACGTAAATGATTACGAAGCAAGATAAAAACGCTACTCGCCGTAAAAGACACGCTCGTGTTCGTGCGAAGCTTAGCGGTACCTCTGCTCGTCCACGTCTAAACGTGTTTCGTTCTAACCAGCATATTTATGCACAGGTAATCGATGACACTAAGGGAGTTACTTTAGCAAGTGCTTCTACATTAGATAAAGAACTTAGCCTTGAGTCAACTAGCAACACTGAAGCTGCACAAAAGGTTGGAGAATTAGTCGCTAAACGTGCGGTAGAAAAAGGAGTCTCTGTAGTCGTATTTGACCGTGGAGGATACCTTTACCATGGACGTATTCAAGCATTAGCTGATGCTGCCCGCGAAAACGGCTTACAATTTTAATAGACAAAGGAGGGACAAATTAGATGCGTCGCATTGATCCAAACAAACTTGAACTTGAAGAACGCGTAGTTACGGTTAACCGTGTTGCGAAGGTTGTTAAAGGTGGACGTCGCTTCCGTTTCTCTGCACTTGTCGTAGTGGGAGATAAAAACGGCCATGTCGGTTTCGGTACTGGTAAAGCGCAGGAAGTACCTGATGCAATCCGCAAAGCTATCGAAGATGCAAAGAAAAACTTAGTAGAAGTGCCAATGGTTGGAACAACTGTTCCTCACCAAGTAATTGGACGTTTTGGTGCTGGTGAAATACTTCTAAAGCCTGCTTCTGAAGGTACAGGAGTTATCGCCGGCGGTCCTGTTCGTGCAGTACTAGAATTAGCAGGTGTTCAGGATATCCTATCAAAATCATTAGGGACTAACACACCAATTAACATGGTACGTGCTACTGTAGAAGGATTAAAACAACTAAAACGTGCTGAAGACGTAGCAAAATTACGTGGTAAATCAGTAGAAGAACTGTTAGGATAAGGAGGGAAATCAAATGGCGAATAAACTTTTAGTTACCCTCAGCCGCAGCGTAATCGGTCGTCCACAAGACCAACGCGAAACAGTTAAAGCGCTAGGTTTACGTAAATTAAATCAAACAGTTGAGCATCAAGATAACGCTGCTATTCGCGGTATGATTACTAAAGTTGCTCACCTTGTAACAGTAAAAGAACAATAATTCATTGTTTTCTTTCATAAGGAGGTGCCAATATGAAACTTCATGAATTAAAGCCTACCGAAGGTTCTCGTCATGAGCGTAAGCGTTTAGGCCGTGGTATCGGATCTGGCCAAGGTAAGACTGCAGGTAAAGGTCATAAAGGTCAAAATGCTCGTTCAGGCGGCGGTGTCCGTATCGGTTTTGAAGGTGGTCAAACACCATTATTCCGTCGTTTACCTAAACGCGGTTTCACAAATTTCAACCGTAAAGAGTATGCCGTTGTTAATCTTGATGCATTGAACCGCTTTGAAGAAGGTACAGAAGTTACTCCAGAACTTCTTATCGAATCAGGTGTGGTAAGTAACGAAAAAGCAGGAATCAAGGTTCTTGCTAAAGGGAACGTAGAGAAAAAGCTTACAGTTAAAGCTCATAAATTCTCCTCTGCTGCTAAGGAAGCGATCGAAGCTGCCGGTGGAACTACTGAGGTGATCTAATGTTCCAGACAATCTCCAATTTTATGCGCGTGGGTGATATACGTCGAAAGATCATATTCACCCTTTTAATGTTAGTCGTATTTCGAATCGGCACTTTCATTCCAGTTCCGAATGTAAATGCTGAAGCACTAGCTGCACAAGATAAGCTAAGTGTCTTCGGTGTATTAAATACATTCGGCGGAGGCGCATTAAAGCAATTCTCTATTTTTGCAATGGGGATTATGCCTTACATCACTGCTTCAATTATTATACAGCTCCTACAGATGGACGTTGTTCCAAAGTTTACGGAGTGGTCAAAGCAAGGTGAAGCAGGGCGCCGGAAGATTGCCCAATTCACTCGATATTTCACCGTCGTGCTTGGGTTTATCCAAGCATTAGGTATGTCATACGGCTTTAACAATTTGTCCCAAGGACAATTGATTGAAAACCCTGGAATTGGAACGTATTTATTAATTGCTGTTGTGCTTACTGCCGGTACATCGTTCTTAATGTGGTTAGGGGAGCAAATTACTGCTAAAGGTGTTGGAAATGGTATTTCTATCATCATTTTTGCAGGTATTGCTGCAGGTATCCCTAATGTGCTAAATCAGATTTATGTTCAGCAGTTTGAAAATGCCGGCGAGCAATTATTCTTACGTATTGTGACTGTTGTTCTAATTGCATTAGCAGTAATTGCAATTATAGTGGGTGTAATTTTCATCCAACAGGCAACTCGGAAAATTCCAATTCAATATGCGAAACGGATGGCAGTAGGACGTAATCCTGTGGGCGGCCAGTCTACCCATATGCCATTAAAAGTAAATGCAGCTGGAGTAATCCCTGTCATCTTTGCCGTTTCGTTTATTGTTACGCCAAGAACGATTGCATCCTTCTTCCCAACGAATGATGTAACGCTTTGGATTATGAAAGTCTTTGATTATTCTCATCCAATCGGGATGACACTTTATGCAGCGTTAATTATTGCGTTTACTTATTTTTATGCCTTTATTCAAGTTAACCCTGAACAAGCAGCGGAAAACTTACAAAAGCAGAGCGGCTATATCCCTGGAATTCGTCCGGGTAAGAGCACGCAGGAATATTTAACACGCGTCCTATATCGGTTGACTTTTATCGGCGCCATTTTCCTTGCTATTATTGCAGTACTTCCAGTTTTATTTATTAAAATTGCGAATCTGCCACAATCGGCACAAATTGGCGGAACAAGCTTGCTGATCGTCGTCGGTGTTGCACTTGAAACGTATAAGCAGCTTGAAGCACAATTAGTTAAACGTCACTATAAAGGATTTATTAAATAAAAGGGTTTTGCGGGACCCTTTAATGGGCCCCAATAAACCTCACATATAGCACGAGGGGGAATATGTGTGAATTTAGTATTAATGGGGCTACCTGGTGCAGGTAAAGGCACTCAGGCTGAAAAAATTGTTGAACAATACCGCATCCCTCATATCTCAACTGGAGATATGTTCCGTGCAGCAATGAAGGAAGGAACTGAACTGGGTTTAAAAGCTAAATCATTCATGGACAAAGGTGAGCTTGTTCCTGATGAAGTAACAATCGGCATCGTTCGTGAACGGTTAAGTAAAGAAGACTGTCAAAATGGCTTTTTACTTGATGGCTTTCCTAGAACAGTACCTCAAGCAGATGCATTAGAAAATTTACTAGTTGATTTAAATAAAAAAATCGACTACGTAATCAATATAAATGTTGATAAAAGCATTTTAATGGAGCGTTTGACTGGACGTCGTATCTGTAAGGAATGTGGATCAACCTATCATCTAGTATTCAATCCTCCTGCAAAAGAGGGTGTATGCGACCGTTGCGGCGGAGAGCTATATCAGAGAGCAGATGATAACGCTGAAACAGTTCAAAATAGATTAGATGTCAATATCAAACAGCAAGAACCATTATTATCTTTTTATGAAGAGAAAGGGTACTTGCGTACTCTTGATGGTCAGCAGGATATTAACAAAGTATTTGCTGATATTGAAGAACTTTTGCGGGGTCTTCGTTAATGCTCATCATTCCAAATTGGCACGCGACTCTCGCTTTTCTCTCATAGAATTCAATTGTATGTGCAAGTAACTGGCTTTTCTATTGTACTGGGTATGCAGAACCGAGAGTTGGGCAAGAATGACTGAAGAAATTATTCTTCTTTTATGCAGAAATTACTTGCGGACAAAGACACAACAATATGTTAAAATTGTAGGGTTGCTAACTACGTACGAATGAGAAGACTCGCATTACATTACTAGTCTTACGAACGATAATTCTTTAAAGAGAAGGGGGACGAGACTGTGGCCAAAGATGATGTAATTGAAATTGAAGGTAAAGTCATTGAAACTTTGCCGAATGCAATGTTTAAGGTAGAATTGGAAAATGGTCATACTGTGCTGGCTCACGTTTCTGGGAAAATCCGCATGCACTTTATCAGGATCTTGCCAGGTGACAAAGTGACTGTTGAGCTTTCTCCATATGACTTAACGCGCGGTAGAATTACGTACCGTTTCAAATAATTGTTTGCACTCCGAAACTCAAGGAGGTTAGGATAATGAAAGTAAGACCATCTGTTAAACCGATCTGCGAAAAGTGCAAAGTTATCCGCAGACGCGGCAAAGTAATGGTTATCTGTGAAAACCCTAAACATAAACAAAAACAAGGTTAATCGACAAGGAGGTGCACATTTATGGCACGTATTGCTGGTGTAGATATTCCACGTGAAAAACGTGTAGTTATCTCTTTAACTTACATTTATGGTATTGGCAAAAAAACTGCACAAAAAATCTTAGCAGAAGCTGCTGTTTCTGAAGATACTCGTGTACGTGATTTAACAGAAGATGAATTAAACAAAATCCGTGATATCGTTGACAAGCTAAAGGTTGAAGGTGACCTTCGCCGTGAAATTTCACTTAACATTAAGCGTCTAATGGAAATTGGCTGCTACCGCGGATTGCGTCATCGTCGCGGCTTACCGGTTCGTGGACAAAATACGAAAAACAACGCCCGTACACGCAAAGGTCCTCGTAAGACTGTTGCGAACAAGAAGAAGTAATCGGCAAAGGAGGTTAAATTAAATGGCTCGTAAAACTAATACACGTAAGCGTCGTGTTAAAAAGAATATTGAAGCTGGGGTTGCTCATATCCGCTCAACATTTAACAATACGATCGTAACCATCACTGATGTTCATGGAAATGCAATTTCTTGGTCTAGTGCAGGTGCGCTTGGATTTAAAGGTTCTCGTAAATCTACTCCATTCGCAGCGCAAATGGCAGCTGAAACTGCAGCAAAAGCATCAATGGAACATGGTATGAAAACTTTAGAGGTAACAGTTAAAGGCCCTGGTGCAGGCCGTGAAGCAGCTATTCGTGCTCTTCAAGCTGCTGGTCTTGAAGTTACGGCAATTAAAGACGTTACTCCTGTTCCACATAACGGATGCCGTCCGCCAAAACGCCGTCGTGTGTAATTTTTCTGTATAGAATTTATATCATCTGTCTATAATGGGATATGATATGAATTTATTGCCTTTTATACAGAAATTTTATTCCAGTTGTTGTGCACAAAACGGGAACGTATACATGGGGGAATTTCGATTAGAACTCTAATCGAGGTTTCGACGTTTTGAAGGAGGGTTATTGGATGATCGAAATAGAAAAACCAAAAATCGAAACGGTTGAGATCAGCGAAAATGCCAAATACGGCAAATTCGTCGTAGAGCCACTTGAGCGTGGATATGGTACCACTTTGGGTAACTCCTTACGTCGTATCCTATTATCTTCACTCCCAGGTGCCGCTGTTACTTCGATTCAGGTCGATGGGGTACTTCATGAGTTCTCAACAATTGAAGGCGTCGTAGAGGATGTAACATCCATCATTTTAAACATTAAAAAATTAGCTTTAAAAATCTATTCTGATGAAGAAAAAACACTTGAAATTGATGTTCAAGGTGAAGGACCTGTTACTGCTGGCAACATTACGCATGACAGTGATGTGGAGATTTTAAATCCAGACCTTTATATTGCAACATTATCTGCAAATGGACATCTTCATATGCGTTTGACTGCTAAACGCGGCCGCGGATATACGCCTGCTGACCAAAACAAAAGAGAGGATCAGCCAATTGGTGTCATTCCGATTGATTCCATTTACACTCCTGTTGCTCGTGTTTCTTATCAGGTAGAAAACACCCGTGTAGGTCAATTATCAAACTATGACAAGCTAACGCTTGATGTTTGGACAGATGGAAGCACTGGGCCAAAAGAAGCGATTGCTCTTGGTTCGAAAATATTGACTGAGCATTTAAACATCTTTGTTGGTCTTACTGATGAAGCACAAAATGCTGAAATCATGATTGAAAAAGAAGAAGATCAGAAAGAAAAAGTTCTTGAAATGACCATTGAAGAACTCGATCTATCCGTTCGTTCTTATAATTGCTTAAAGCGTGCAGGCATCAACACTGTTCAGGAATTAGCGAATAAGACTGAAGAAGATATGATGAAGGTACGTAACTTAGGCCGCAAATCACTTGAAGAAGTGAAGGCAAAACTAGAAGAGCTTGGATTAGGCTTACGTAAAGACGACTAGTCTAAATCCGTTCAACGACTTCAAAAAGGAGGGAACCCTTCATGGCATACAGAAAGTTAGGACGCACAAGCGCACAGCGTAAAGCTATGCTTCGTGATTTAACAACAGATTTAATCATCAACGAGCGCATTGAAACAACAGAAACTCGCGCGAAAGAACTTCGCTCAACTGTTGAGAAAATGATCACTCTTGGCAAACGCGGTGACCTACATGCCCGTCGTCAAGCTGCTGCATACGTTCGTAACGAAGTAGCAAATGCTGAAACAGGTACAGATGCATTACAAAAGCTTTTTACTGACATTGCTCCACGTTACCAAGAGCGCCAAGGCGGCTATACCCGCATTATGAAACTTGGACCACGCCGCGGTGATGGTGCACCAATGGTTATTATCGAGTTAGTTTAATATTATCTAACAGACAACAAGGGTATTGGACAGTTTAAGAACAAACTTGTTCTTGCCCTTTTTCTGTAAAAACAAGTATATACGTACGAACCAAGCCAAAAAGAGCGTTACGATGAGCGTGACTCCACTAGTTGGAGCGAAATAAGCAAGATCCATTTGCTTCCGGAAAGATTAACTTTTGTAATCTTTTTTGCGACTCGTCTAGCTCATGCACCTCCTCCTATTTCCTTTATGGAAATGTCTTGTAAAGGCAGTTGAAAATCGTTCCTGCCTGGGGATGAGGTGCAGGCTTTTTTTGTATATATAGGTTTTTTATAATAGATTGAGAAGAGTTGAGGCGAGGGGGGAAGCAGGATGAAAAAGTCAATCGTCAGCTTGAGGGAAGTTTCATTTCAATATGATGATCAGGAACGGTATGCTTTAAATAATGTTACATTTGATATTTTTGAAGGTGAATGGCTGGCAATCGTCGGTCATAATGGTTCCGGTAAGTCTACGATGGCCAAGCTTCTTAATGGGCTACAGTTTCCTAAGTCCGGTGAAATAACCGTTTGCGGCTTACCTCTGAATGAAGAGACAATCTGGGATATCCGAAAACAACTGGGAATGGTTTTTCAAAATCCAGATAATCAATTCGTCGGGACCACAGTCCAAGATGATGTGGCTTTTGGTTTAGAAAATATGGGGGTACCACGGATTGAAATGGTTCATCGTGTTGAGGATGCCTTAAAAAAGGTAAAGATGGATCAATTTCTATATCAAGAGCCCCACCATCTCTCGGGCGGTCAAAAGCAGCGTGTCGCGATTGCGGGTGTTCTGGCATTACGACCGGCAATCATTATTTTAGACGAAGCAACATCTATGCTGGACCCTAGAGGAAGAGAAGAGGTATTAGCAACGGTCAGAGATTTAAAGGCGGAAAAACAGTTGACGGTTATCTCGATTACTCATGATTTAGATGAGGCGGCGAAAGCGGACCGAATTATTGTGATGAATAAAGGAGAGGTTTACCGGGAGGGCACTCCTGAAGAAATCTTCTCACTTGATGAGGAATTAATTGAACTGGGGTTAGATATTCCATTCTCAGTGAAAATGACAAAGGCATTTCGTCAAATGGGTCTTACGTTTACAAAGAATTATTTATCGGAAGAAGAGTTGGTGACAGAGTTATGGACATCTCGCTTAAATCTGTAGAGTACCGTTATCAAGCTAATACCCCATTTGAAAGACTTGCTATTTCCGATGTTTCGATTGATATTCCATCCGGAACTTATCTCGCTTTAATCGGCCATACCGGCTCAGGTAAATCCACTGTTTTGCAGCATTTAAATGCTCTTTTGCAGCCGACAGAAGGAACAGTGCTAATTGGCAGCCAGGAAATAAAGGCTCATCAAAAAAATAAAAATTTAAAGGCAGTCCGGCAAAAGGTCGGAATTGTATTCCAATTCCCTGAACATCAATTATTTGAGGAAACAGTGGAAAAGGATATTATTTTTGGCCCGATGAATTTTGGTGTTTCCGAATCAGAGGCAAAAAGGCGGGCACGAGTTGCTTTAAAACAGGTTGGACTCGGTGAGGAAATCTTAGAAAAATCACCATTCGATCTCTCCGGCGGACAAATGCGACGGGTTGCAATTGCCGGTGTATTGGCAATGGGTCCTGATGTCATCGTTTTGGACGAGCCTACCGCTGGTCTGGACCCGCGCGGCCGAAAAGAGATTATGGATATGTTCTACTCGCTTCATAAGGAGAGGGGCCTCTCGACTATTCTTGTCACTCACAGTATGGAGGACGCGGCAAGGTATGCTGACCAAATCGTCATTATGCAGCAGGGCAGGGTCGCCAAAAAGGGCACTCCGGAAGAGATTTTCTCAGAGACCGCTGAATTAATTCAAATGGGATTGGATGTACCTGAGGTCGTTCGTTTTCAGCTCAAGCTTGAAGAGAAATTAGGCAGTAAGCTGGATAAAATCTACCTTTCCATTGAAGAGCTATCGGCTGCCGTTTCAGAACGTTTAAAGAGAGGTGTCCGCTCATGATGGAAAAAATGATTTTTGGACGCTATGTACCGGCTGATTCTGTTATTCATAAAATGGACCCTCGTTCCAAACTGATTATTATTTTCTTCTTTGTCTGCGTAATCTTTTTGGCAAACAATGGGGTAACTTATGCACTTATTGGTATATATACTTTTTTAATGCTTGGATTTTCAAAAATTCCTATTCGGTTTTTATATGGCGGTCTGAAGCCGATCATATGGCTTGTCCTGTTTACCTTTATTCTGCAATTGTTTTTTACTAAAGGAGGCAGTCTTATTTTTCACTGGGGGCCCGTGAAGATCTACGAAGAAGGCCTCAAGATGGGAATTTTTATTTCCTTGCGATTTTTCTTTTTGATTTTAATGACTTCCTTGTTGACGTTAACGACGACTCCGATTGAGATAACGGATGGATTAGAAACATTATTAAATCCTTTAAAGAAAGTCCGTTTTCCTGTTCATGAAATGGCACTAATGATGTCGATTTCATTACGGTTTATTCCAACTCTGATGCAGGAAACCGACAAAATTATGAAAGCGCAAATTGCCCGCGGTGTGGAATTTGCGAGCGGTCCTCTAAAGGAGCGGATCAAGGCTGTTATCCCGCTTCTCATTCCGCTGTTTGTCAGTTCCTTTAAGCGTGCCGAGGAGCTGGCTGTCGCCATGGAAGCTAGGGGCTATCGCGGCGGAGAAGGCCGGACGAAATACCGCCAGTTAAGCTGGGCTGCGGCAGATACCGTACAAATCGTTTTACTAGTGGTATTAACGATTTTGTTGGTCTTATTACGTTCATAATGGAGATAGACTGATGCAGAGGTATAAAGCGATTATTGCATATGATGGCACCGAATTTTTCGGTTATCAGGTTCAGCCTAAGGGGCGGACGGTACAGGCAGAGCTTGAAGCAGCCCTGGCGAAAATTCATAAGGGCGTCTCTGTTAAAGTAACTGCCTCCGGCCGTACGGATGCAGGGGTCCATGCCAAGGGCCAGGTGATTCATTTTGATTCACCGCTGGCAATTCCTGAGGATCGCTGGGGAGTTGCCTTTAATTCTTTGCTTCCAGAGGATTTGGCCGTTTTATCTGTTAAGAAGGCAGATAACGCGTTTCATGCACGTTTTGATGCTGCGGGAAAGGAATACCGTTATCAATTGCAATTATCCGGTTTTAGGGATCCGTTTCAGCGGAATTATGTGTACCGCTATCCCTATGCTTTGAACTTGGAGACAATGCGCGAGGCAAGCAGGTATTTGCTTGGAACCCATGATTTTACCAGCTTTTGCGCCGCTAAGACGGAGGTTCAGGACAAGGTCAGGACAATTAAGGAGATTGACTTTTTATTGGATGGCAATCTTTTGACTATCCGCTTTGTCGGCAATGGTTTTTTATATAATATGGTGCGGATTCTTGTGGGGACTTTGTTGGCGGTCGGATCTGGTGACCTGTCGCCTGAAGAAATTCCTTCCATTTTGGAAAAGAAGGACCGGTCTGCTGCCGGAAAAACCGCTCCAGCACGTGGGTTGTACCTGTGGGAAGTGTTTTATTAACCCTTTTTAGCTAATAAGGGAGTATAAAATTTTTCCAAATTTTACACTCCCTTAACGCATAAATTCAACTACGCCTCATGAACCGGCCTAACGGACTTGCCAATTGGCGAGTTTTCATTTAAAAACAACCCATCCAGGTGTAACATCTTCTTGACAATTTCACCTCAAGTATTTATTATATTATATGTGTGTGTTTTTAATCCCACGATAAAGCCCCGGAAAGTCTTCATCGTGATTGAAAATATAGCTTTTGAAAATGACTGCACAAGTCGGCGTTTCCTGTTCATTCCCGGAACAGAATCGAACGGAAATAGCCAATGAAGGTGCGAAAATATTATTTTTACGATTTAATAGGAGGGAAACTCATGCGTACAACGTTTATGGCAAATGCCAACAATATCGAGCGCAAATGGTACGTAGTTGATGCTGAGGGCAAAACTCTTGGACGTCTTGCTTCTGAAGTAGCATCTATCCTACGTGGTAAACATAAGCCAACTTATACACCACATGTTGACACTGGTGATCATGTCATCATTCTTAATGCTTCTAAGATTGAATTAACTGGTAACAAAATAAACGACAAAATCTACTACCGTCACACAAATCACCCAGGCGGTTTAAAGCAGAGAACTGCTCTTGAAATGCGTACGAACTATGCTGAGAAAATGCTTGAGCAAGCTATTAAAGGCATGCTTCCAAAGAATTCTCTTGGCCGTCAAATGTTCAAAAAATTACACGTTTATGCTGGTGCAGAACATAAACACCAAGCACAACAACCTGAAGTTTACGAACTTCGCGGTTAATTAAGAGGAGGGAATTAACTTGGCACAAGTTCAATATATCGGTACTGGCCGTCGTAAGAGCTCAGTTGCTCGTGTACGCTTAGTTCCAGGCACAGGTAAAATTGTTATTAACGATCGTGACATCGACACTTATATCCCATTCGAAGCTTTACGTGTTGTTGTAAGACAACCATTAGTAGCTACTGAAACTGTTGGCAGCTACGATGTTCTTGTAAACGTAAGCGGCGGCGGCTACACTGGTCAAGCTGGCGCAATCCGCCACGGTATTGCTCGCGCATTACTTCAAGCTGACCCAGAATACCGTCCAACATTAAAGCGCGCTGGTCTATTAACTCGCGATGCACGTATGAAAGAGCGTAAGAAATACGGTCTTAAAGGTGCTCGTCGTGCGCCTCAGTTCTCAAAGCGTTAATCTTTTGCGAACGTTCAAAGACTCTCAACCATATTGGTTGGGGGTCTTTTTTGTATTCATTTTTAATGTTTTAAAATTCTTTTCCTACTCCTTTATCTAAATTTCAAAATAGGGAAGCATAAGAAGCGTCCCCGTGCTTCAAATTAGTATATAATTAGAAGTGAATTAGTTTAGGAGGTAAACAAATTGGAGCATATGCAGCCGAAGTTGGAAGTTAGAGTAAAGAATCTGATTGAAGTCGATGGATTAAAATTTAAAGATTTAAATAATAGTGGGAAATTAGAGCCTTATAAGGATTGGCGTTTGAGTCCGAAAGAACGTGCCGAAAACCTAGTGTCATTGATGAATCTCGATGAAAAGGTCGGTATGATGCTGATTAATACCCGTCAGATGGGGCTTACTCAAAAAGATAAGAGTAAGACCAGTCATGATGGTGTATTGGATGAAGGGATTGTTGAAAAAGGCGAAAATATCTTTGCTGCTTCGAAAATATATGGAACAACCCATACTCTTGAAAATATGCACTTAAGGCACTTCATTCTGCGCGACAACTGGAGCCCGGCTGAAATGGCCGATTGGATTAATAAAATGAATGAATTATGTGAGGGTACACGTCTTGGTATTCCATGTTTGATCACATCGAATTCAAGAAATGAAAATGGGGAATCCATCTTTGGGATGAATGATGCAGTCGGGATCTTTTCCACTTGGCCAGGAACGTTAGGACTAGCCGCCGCAGCTAAAGGTGATATAAAAAATGGCGGGGATGCCTCGTTAATTAGCCAATTTGCTCAGATAGCCCATGATGAGTGGGATGCAACGGGAATTAGAAAAGGCTATATGTATATGGCTGATACTGCCACAGACCCTAGATGGCAGCGGACGTATGGCACGTTTGGTGAAGACCCGGAGTTTATTTCCGATGCGATTGGCCGCATTATTGACGCATTTCAAGGAGAGACATTAGGAAATCATAGTATTGCGATGACCACTAAGCATTTTCCAGGCGGCGGTGCACGGGAAAATGGATTTGATCCACATTATAAAGAAGGAAAGTGGAATCTATACCCAACTCCAGGCAGCTTAGAAAAATATCACCTGCCGCCATTCCGGACAGCGGTAGAGCATGGCACATCATCGGTCATGCCTTATTATTCCATCCCTAGTATCAAAAAGAGTGTGGTTCAAGAATTTGAGGGTGAAGATATTCCGTTCGAAGAAGTTGGCTTTACCTTTAATCATTATTTCTTGCAGTACATTCTAAGAGGAAAATTAGGATTCAAAGGCTATATCAATAGCGACAGCGGCGTTACAAATAAGATGAGCTGGGGCGTTGAAGATAAGACTGAGGCTGAGCGATTTGCCAAAGCCGTAAATGCTGGTACAGATCTTGTTGCTGATACAAATGATATTGAAAACCTTAAATTAGCTATCCAAAATGGATGGATTAGTGAAAAACGTATTGATGAAGCAAATGTACGGCTCCTTACAGAAATGTTTGCTTTAGGATTATTTGATGATCGTACATATGTTTCACCAGAAAATGCAACTAAAGTGATTAGTAATCCAGCTCATTGGGAAGCTGCTTACGAAGCTCATAAAAAGTCAGTAACAGTCCTAAAAAATAGTAATCAGACATTACCTTTAACTGCTGACAAGCTTGAGGGTAAAAAGGTTTATGTGGAAGCTTTCCATAAGGAACCAGAGCGGGCAGCTACTTACACGGAACAAGCAAGGAAAGAATGCGAAGAACTAGTACAGTTTACGTTGACTGATAACTATGAGGAAGCCGACATAGCTATTTTGTTATTAAGTCCAAAATCCGGAGCGTATTTTAATGCGACACCGGGTCTTTTAGAGCTTGAGCTTTGCGAGAAGAAAACACTAACTGCTTTTGATGGTTCAACGTATGAAGAAACTACTTTAAGCAATATCGATCATCTAAAGGAAGTGGCTGATAAAGTCCATATCCGAGGCGGAAAAGTCATTATGACTGTTAATTTTGTTCTGCCGTGGATTCTTGGAAATGTTGAGCCTTTGGCAGATGCTTTAATCGCAGGATACGATACGTTCTATAAGGCACAGTTTGAGGTAATTGCGGGTAATTTCAAACCAGTTGGCGTTCTGCCATTAACCTTGCCAGCAAGCGAAGCAGTTATTGCAGTCGATGAAAGTGGCGATTGCGTATCCAGAAATGATGTGCCGGGCTATGACAAAGACAAATATATGCCTGAAGGACTCCAATATGCCTATAAAGACAAAGATGGGAATGTTTATAAACTTGGTCATGGACTGACATATTAATTTTGCAAACACTCAAGGGCTCCCAACCGATTTGGTTAGGGGCTTTTTTTCCATAAAAAACGAATGTGATTCTACACCACATTCGTCCTTAGTCTACTAAGTGATTCCTGACCGCATATAAAGCAGCCTGTGTCCGATCTGCGAGTTCGAGCTTTGCAAGCAGGTTTGAAACATGAGTTTTAACTGTCTTTTCGGTAATAAAAAGAGCAGCCGCAATTTCTTTATTGCTTTTTCCCTTGGCAATTTCTTTTAATACATCAAGCTCTCTTTTTGTTAATTCCTCGATTAAATCCCGTTCAGTTTTATTTTTAGAGGACAAATTAGCCAATAAATGCGAAGTCGCTTTCGGATGAAGCTGGTTTTCTCCGCTCATGATTCTTTTAATGGACATTACCAATTCATCTGGCTGAATGTCCTTTAATTGGAAGCCTGATGCACCTGCCTCCAGAGCGGGAATCACATGGTCCTGGTCGGAAAAGCTAGTCAACATCATGATTTTGATTTCCGGCTGTTCCTTTTTAATGATGCTTGTTGCCTGAATTCCGTCCATTTCCGGCATGACCAAATCCATTAGAATAAGATCCGGCTTCAATGATTTCGCAAGTTCAACCGCTTCTTTTCCGTTTGCCGCTTCCCCAATCACATCAAGGTCGTTTTGCGTCCGCAGGAAAAAAGCCAATCCCCGTCTAACAACATGATGGTCGTCTGCGATTAGTATCCGTATACTCACTGAATTCTCCCCCTACAACGGAATTTCAATTTTGATTTCTGTCCCGCTGTCCGTTTTGCTTTTTAAATGAAAGGTTCCATTTAATGCTTCTGTCCGTGTTTTCATACTTTTTAACCCTAATGAGGGAATTTCAAGATTTTCATCATAATGGAAGCCGCAGCCGCCATCCTTTATGACCAAAAGAACTTTATCGCTGGACATCTGAAAAAATAACTGGACGGCAGTTGCTTGGGCATGCTTTTTACAATTGGCCAGTGCCTCTTGACCAATTCGCCACAATGCTTCCTCAACACTACCGGGAATGCTGGCGGCGCCTGTTACCTTAGTTTCAATCGACAACCCCAGCATTTCAGCATAGCTTCTCAAGGCGCTGACAATCCCATTTTCCAGTCCATGCGGCCGCAACTGCCAAATCAATGCCCGCATTTCACCGAGTGCTTCCTGGGCCAAATCCTGAATGTAGCCGAACGTTTGCTTTACATCATCTGTTTTTGCCATTTCCTCACCGGCTCTTGCGGTAAGACTGAGGGAAAATAACAGCTGGTTCACAGAATCGTGAAGATCCCTCGCCAGCCGGTTCCGCTCTGCAACAAGCGCCGTTTCTTGTTCCCTCTGGGTTAATTTAATTCGTTTTAAGGCCGTTCCAATTTGATAGGCAACTGCTTCAAGCAGGGCAAGTTCATTTTTTTCGAAATGGGTTTTATATGGTGAGCCTACATTTAAGATGCCGAACCGTTCTGCTCCTGCCCTTAGTGGAACGGTTGCATGGTGGGTCAATCCGCAAGTTTCTCCGGCATTTTCTTCGATGGCATCTTCAATTCGTTTACATTCCATAATATTTGTGGCCTTATTCAGTTGCCCGTTATTGTACTTGTTTACACACCAGCACTTGCCTTGGCACATCCGCCGCTTTCCATCCTGGGCTAAAGCAGGCGGGAGGGCTTTATCAGCTGCGAGCTGATACATACCATTTTCGTCCATTAAGAATATCCAGCCAGTTTGCAAGCCCGTTACATGGAGGAGTTTTTTCAATACCCCGGACAATATATCCCTTATATCTGTTCCTTCGTTTAAAAGCTCAGCGATTTCTTTTAAAATGCTGATTTCTTCGTACCCAGTCGCAGCAGACATCGAATTCTCACCCCACCGTCATTATCTCCTGTCATTATAACGTATTAGATGTTCAAAAAGTCTGTAAAAATTCAATAATTTCTTGATTTGGCCCCTCATAAAACACTGTCTCCCAGCCATTCGGAAGCTTGTAGGGACCCTCAATCCTTGTCCTGTCATCCAACTTTTTCATTACATCGGGCAGGTCGTCTACTTCAAAACAAAGGTGAGTGGTCCCTTCGTTCTGCTGGGGCCCGAAAATTAACTCAAGCCGGAAATTCTTAGATATAAGAAACACAATCTCTTCGTCCATATATGACAGTCTGCCTTCTTCCTGAAAACCACAATAGTTTTTATAAAAAGCAATGGCTTCCTCAAGTTCGTGCACTTCCAAGGCATAATGGTGAAATCGCACGCCATACCCATCCTCTCCATTAGATAATAAGGTTCATATCGCCAAACTCATGCCATAAATAACCGCAGGCTACCGCTTGCTCATAAGCTTGAAGCAAATGCTGTTCCGAAATAAAGGCCGAAAGCATGTCAAGGTGGCTTGCTTTTGGCTCATGAAAACCTGTAATGATACCATCGGCAATGTTTAAAGGAAATTGTTGGTCAATATAGAGATTTGTTACACCCGAAAGGGCATCGTTTCGGGCGGCAGTCTCGAGAGCGCGGACAACCGTTGTTCCAACCGCGATGACCCTTTTTCCGGAAGCTTTTGTCTGCCGAATTCTCTCCATTGTTTTTTTAGAAATGCGATATTCTTCCTCGTTTTCTTCTGGTGTCTGGTGCCACTGTTCGTCAAGGAGATAGCTTAATCCCGTATGCAGCTGAATAAAATCGAGTTGGATCTTTTTGCGTTTTAGTTGAAAAATTAGTTCCCAGCTGAATGCTCTTCCTGCCGAGGGCATCTCCACTGAGCCTGGATGACTCGCAAACACAGTTTGGTAGTAGTCCAGTTCCCAAGGATACTCAATATATTCGTAGCGGATCGGCTCTCCAAGAGCATAGATGATATTAAATAAGTCCGTTCCTTTCTTTGAAAACTGAATGATCTTTAACGGTGAATGTGCTTTTTCACCTATCACCATTGCGGTTAATTCAGGTGAAAATTGAAGTGCATCGCCAATTTTTACGGGATTGGCAACAATAAGAGCTTCCCATGAGTCTTCGTTTCGACGTCTCGCCAGCCGGATTTCCACCCTTGGTGAGATTTGCCCTGTATTTCGCAACCATTCAGCTTGTAGTATTGCAGGTATCGTCCGACTGTTATTTAAAATGACGAGGTCACCGGACTCGAGGTAATCTGCAAGGCGGAAGAAATGGTCATGCCTGATTCCGCCGGTATTGCGGTCAAGAACCATCATCCGGACATGATCTCTTCTTAAGCCGCGTTTTTCAGGAGGATGGGAAGCATTTAATTCATTAGGAAGATAGAAATCCAACGCTTTTGCAGGCATTTACAATTCCTCCTCTGACTGTGCTTCAAACCGTTTGCCGGTAATACCTGCAGACTTATCGGAAGCAAGGTATAAAAATATGTCCACGACATCCTCCGGCCTTGCCAGCGGGTAATCGCAATCTGGAACGGCCAAGCGATGCATGTCGGTATCCATTTCTCCTGGATCCACCATATTGACCCGGATATTTGTTTCGCTTAACTCATCTGCCCATGTTTGTGTCAGTCCTTCAACAGCAAATTTGGAAATTCCGTATGCTCCCCACCCCGCGTAGCCGACATGGCCCGCTTCAGAGGTCACATTGATAATGGAGCCTATATTGCGCTGAAGCATTCCGGGGAGGACTCTTCTTGTTACGGAAAAGGTAGAAACCGCATTTACCCTAAGTACCTCCGCAAAATCATCTTCTGGGTAATCGAGCAAGAGTGGCATTGGACTCGGCCCCAGCATGGAGGCATTATTAATCAGCACATCAATCTGGCCGTAGGCTACCTCCGCCTGCGCAACAAACCGCTCCAAATCACGAGCTTTGGATATATCAGCGGTAATAGCCAGCACCTCAGCCCCGAACCTTTGAGCTTCCTCCTTTACTTTGAATAGAGCTTCTGCTGACCTTGCACAGATTGCAAGTCTTGCCCCATTTGCGGCAAAAGCCAAAGCTAATGCTCTCCCCAATCCCTTTGATGCTCCAGTAATCATCACCACTTGATTTTCCATAACGGTTTCTCCCCTTTGTTCTTGATGTGTTAAGCATAACTATTTCTAGAAAATCTTCCGTCAGAAAAAAGCTTGAACTTTTCTACGACTTTTGGCTGAAATCCGAAAGGGGGAACTGTAAGACATAATAAAACCCCCGCATTGGGGGGAGCTGTTTTATGTTAAATTTCTTAAGTATCCATTCCTCTTTTTTATAAACCAGAGCATAAAATCTTTTTCCCCATCGAAAATTTCCCTCTGTTCCTCATTTGTAAAGAGAAGATATGGACTGATAGATTCGGTTAGTGAAGTGATGATTGGTTCAAAATAGTCAGGAGTAAATAATGTATCAAGAAGTTCTTCCATCAAAGCCCGGTACTGCTTACGAAAAGCAGGGCATTCCAACAGTTTCTTTGTTAAATGATTTTTACCATTGATGGATAAGGAATCAGGTTTAATAATGTCGGCATCCCAATCCCGGCCAAATGTCCCATCATAGTCCCAGGGGAGGATTTCAAATAATTTAGTTTCTGGGTTTCGGTATAAGGCATAGTTTTTTTTAAAACCATCATAGTTTTGGGTACAGACGGCGACAGCCAGCCAGCGGAGATACTTTTCGACATCGAGGTGCCTCGAAATTACTTCCTCAAATTTGTCATGGGGAGTGTTATTAATTATATTGATAAAATCAATTAATTTGATATCATCAGAAGTCGTTCCCAATTTACGTTGGTATCCGAGAAGAAGCGACTCTTTCAATTCTTCGGATTTATAGCGGTAGAGTGAAAAATCGGCATCAGGCTTGACCGCATAATAAATGGACTCGACTTGAAGGCCTCTTTTTTTAAAAAATAAATCATCGACAGATTCCAAATGCAAGTAGACGCCCTCATATTGGCCATTCAGGTACAAACGAACATGCTGGGATCGGGGTGAAAGAACCCCAAAGACCCGGAATAAATCGAGGGAAAGCTTATTACGGATGGAGGAGGGGTCCTTGTATTCAGCGTTGAGATGCAACTCGCGGGCCCCATTAAGGAGTTGTGGACGCAGCAATTGAACGAAATAGGATCTTTTTGGGAGTTTTTTTGTATAGTTTCCTCTGAATTGGGTGGCAATTGAAAATTTCATATCCTCAATATATAAATTTCCGGGAACTGGATCACCGTAGGGTCTTAGAGGCAACGAAAGTTCCTGAAGATCCCAACGATGAATGGATAACATGTACACTGGTAATTCTCGTTTTTGGTCCATTAGTAAGTTACTCCTTTCTACTGTATTTGACTTCATTGGAAAAAGAGTTTTAACTGCGTCAAATAATTCGCCGAAAAATACCAAGGAAAACCAAGGGGCAAAGTCCCTTGGTTTTCCATCGTTTTCATTCATTAGCATCTAATGAAGATCGCTCTGTTGCCAACGCTTCCTACAAAGCGGAAGCCATTTTGGGATAAGCATCTTACGGCATCTGCCAAAGGAGTTGCATTTGCTCCAGTTGTAGTGATTGTACAACCTTGTAAAACGATAGTATTAGGGGCAAAGTCAACGTCTTGAATACGTCCATTTCCAGGATTCACATCAAGAACGGCTACATCGTTAGCACAAACAGCAGGGAAAGGTGTGTTTGTTGAGCTATCAGTATTGCTTGGGCTGCTGTTAGAACCACTTGGGGGCATCTAAGAATCACCTCCTTTCAATGGCTTGTACTGTATTTTATAAATAAAGGGGTACTTTAGAGACGGCAATTGAACTAATACAGGAACTTTTTTCATTAAAAAGGGCGAATAGCATTTTGGAAGAAGAGGTTTTGCCCATTTGTCCAGTTAGGATAAAAATTGGCAATGAAAACGGCGGGGACTTTTGCATTTCTTCGTAAGGAAGGATGAAGAATAGTCCTAAGAGGTGAAAAGAAGTGACTGTTATTACAACCTTTAAAGAAAAAAGACGTGAAAAGCAGATTAAATACGAACGGTCCGTGCTTCGGGACCTATCCATTAATACATTAAAAGAAAGAGTGCGGCAATATTTTGGATCGACCAAGATTGCCTCAAGCCTGATTATGAATTCTGGGGTGGAAGAGGCCTGTTATGATATTGCCCTTGAAGCTTTTCTATTGGGAGCTAAATTTAGCAAATTTGGCTACCATGGGGAAAATATAGAACAGGTAAGAATGCGCTGCTTTAATGAAGAAAAGCATTTAATTGATACGTTATTTAATTTCCTCCTTTATTGGGGAAATGGTGAAGAGGGCGTCATGAGTGAATCGCTCTATTATCACTGTGAACAATATGTCCATGTCTGGTGGAGAGAGGGCTATGAAAAAGGGCAAAGACGCCATAAGCTTCGGCTTCATTAATTCAATGCCTTCATTCCTGTTCTAAAGTCCCGCCTTGTCCCATATAAATTATTGAACAAGGGACGAGCGGGAAGGAATGATTTGGTTGGTAACAAAAAGAATAAAAATCATTTTTTTTTCAGTTGGCTTATTAGCACTATTTTTAATTTTACAGTATGATTTTGCAGAGGATGATTCCTGGAAAGATTGGAGTCTTCCGCTTTCCGGAAAAATTATTCTGCTTGATGCTGGCCACGGCGGCCCGGATGGCGGGGCCGGTACGGGCGAGACGCTTGAAAAAGACATTGCTCTTAACATCACTTTAAAGGTCAGAGATTATCTGCAGCAGCAGGGTGCACTTGTTGTGATGACAAGAGAAACCGATACCGATTTGGCAGATGCTGATACTAGAGGCTACAGCAGGAGAAAAGTGGAGGATCTGAAAAACAGATTAAAGATGATTAATGAAGAGGATAATGACTTCTTTGTCAGCATTCACTTAAATGCTATACCTTCGTCAAGATGGAGCGGCGCCCAAACCTTTTACGCCCCTCATTTTAAGGAAAACGCCAGGGCGGCCAAGTTTATTCAAGAGGAGCTCAGGGAAAACTTAGAAAATACTAATCGAAAAGCCAAGCCAATAGGTGGGGTTTATATTTTAAAACATTCAAAAAAACCGGGCGTTCTGGTCGAGGTTGGTTTTCTCTCCAATCCTGCTGAAAAGGCAAAATTAAAGCGGGAGGACTATCAAGAGAAGGTTGCAGCCTCTATATATAAAGGGATCATAAGATATTTCACGAATGAAAAGGAATTAAAAGAAACAGATTAAGGGAAGGCGGGAATTAACACCTTCTCTTTTTAGCTAATAAGAACGTATAAAATTTTCCCGAATTTCACACGTTCTTAACGCATAAATTCAACTACGCCTCATGAACCGTCCTAACGGACTCGCCAATCGGCGAGTTTACATTTATTTGAGGTTATTCCTATGGCGGTGGTTTTAATGTGTGATTCAATTAACTGTATATTGCCATAGTTATGATATACTGTTAGATGGAAACGAATTCAATTGGTGAGGTGTTTTTCAATGTTAACTGAAGCAAGAATCCGCGAGGTTGTTGGCAGCCTCAAAGAGCCATTTTTACATAAAACTTTAGCAGAATTAAATGCTGTAGAAGAAATAAAAATTAAAGAAGAAAAAAGCCATGTCAGTGTCAAGGTAGCGATTGCTAGAACAGGAACGAGTGAGCAGCTGCAGCTGCAAACGCAAATTGTGAACTTGTTGAAGGAAGCGGGTGCCGCAACAGTAGGAATCCGCTTCAGCCAGCTTCCTGATGAGGTGCTTGCTGCCCATCGTCACGCTGAACCAGAAAAGGAAAAAAATCTCCTTAATTCCCAGTCCACTACCTTTATCGCAATTGCCAGCGGAAAAGGCGGAGTAGGAAAATCGACGGTATCTGTTAACCTCGCTGTTGCTCTGGCGCGCTTAGGTAAAAAGGTCGGGCTTATCGATGCCGACATTTACGGTTTCAGCGTACCGGATATGATGGGAATTACGAATCGGCCGGTTGTCCGAGGCGAAAAGATTATTCCTGTTGAGCGTTTTGGTGTTCAAGTAATTTCAATGGGATTTTTCGTAGAGGATAATTCACCAATTATCTGGCGCGGCCCAATGCTCGGAAAAATGCTCAACAGCTTTTTCAATGAGGTAGAGTGGGGAGACATAGATTATTTACTCCTGGACTTACCGCCAGGAACAGGCGACGTTGCCTTAGATGTTCATAGCATGCTGCCGGCATGTAAAGAAATTATCGTTACAACCCCGCATCCAACCGCTGCCTTTGTAGCTGCCCGCGCAGGTGCGATGGCGATGAAAACCGATCATGAAGTGCTTGGAGTTATTGAAAACATGGCCTATTTTGAAAGCAAGCTGACAGGTGAAAAGGAATATGTGTTTGGTCGCGGCGGCGGAGATAAATTGGCCGACGAGTTAAATACGGAAGTGCTTGGACGCCTGCCGCTTAACCAGCCTGATTGGAACGATGAAGACTTTGCGCCGTCCATCTATCAGGAAGACCATCAGTTAGGAAAAATTTATTTGGAAATTGCCAAAAAAGTCGCGGACCGGCTTGGAAAGTAATTTTTCGGATCTGCAGTTTTGCTGGGGTTTGAGTAGTAAAAAAGAACTGCAGCCAAAATAAAACCTCTTCCGTTTGGAGGAGGTTTTTATTTTGGGTAGTGGAATTATGAACCTTGCTCACTGCCGCTTTTGTTGTCTTTTGAGGTTTCTTTGGTATTTGCCTGCTCAGCGGCTTTTAAGAGCAATTCCTGAATTTTTGCTTTATAAAGCGGGCTGTCAATAGTCTCGGTTATTACATTTTGAAGCTGTTCACGATACTCCTTGCTTTTCAGGGCATCGGCCATTTGCTTTTGAATTTCCGGTTCCTTGAACACTTCGATCATCATGGCTCTATATTCAGGGTCATTCATTAAATCCTTAAGTAGTTTTTCATTTTCTGCCCGCATGTTCTTGGCAACGCCTTGAGCAAATTTCGCGTCGCTAAAGGTTTTTTTCCAAAACTCTGTTGCTTTATCAGAGGTTAATGTTTGTTCAATCGTCTGAGCCACGACATTTTGGTCCATCACCAGTTTTTCCTTCATTTTGTCATCGGACATGACATCTTGGATGGCTTTCTTTCCATCATCCGTCTTTAAAATATCCACGACCATTTTTTTGGTCTGATCATAATCAGGCTGCAACCCGGCGCTAAGATCGTTGTTACCGGAACAGCTAGTCAAAAAAACAAAAACAGGCAGGAGGAGCACAGTAAATTTTGCTCTCATTTTGAAGCTCCTTTCACATAAGAATCCTTAATTTTATAATGAAGAAAATGTCGAAAGATTATACGCGGTTCACTCATTTTATGGATTTTTCAAATTTTGCTTGGTACAATCAGAATGTATTATTTTTTTATGGGGGTTTATAGTGTGACAAGCCGTAACTGGGTAAGACTGTTTATGACCACATTATTAGTCGGAGGAATCACGACGGCTGTTGTAGGTTTTATTGTTCGCTGGAATGAATTTGAGTCATATTTTATTGATTTTCAAATAATCGACATCGTTTCCACAGCGGTATGGCTGCTTTTCATGGGCTTTTTATTCAGCTTGATCAGCCAAATGGGTTTTTTTGCCTATTTAACGGTCCATCGCTTCGGATTAGGTATATTTAAATCCGTCACCCTTTGGAATGGGGTTCAGGTCATTCTGCTACTGTTTGCCCTGTTTGATTTAGTTTATTTTCGCTATGTCAATTTTGCAAAAGAGGGAGATTCGCTGCTTCCTTATGTAGGGTTGGCGGTCTTTGTTTTGGCTGTCGGATTAATTGCTGCCTGGTATAAAATGAAACAAACCAACCGCGAGGCGTTTGTTCCTGCTCTTTTCTTTATGGTTGTTGTTACCCTTGTGGAGTGGATGCCAGCCCTTCAGGAAAATGAAAGAAGCTGGCTCTATTTAATGGTGGCAGCGTTACTTGCCTGCAATGCCTACCAACTGCTGGTTCTTCATAAATTAAATGCAAAGTCAGTAAAGGAACGTCAGCAACGCATAAGCGAATCAACCGATAATCGTAGAAAAAATAAAGCAGGTAAAAAATTAACAAAAAAACCGTCCGTTTAATTTTTCGGGCGGTTTTTTTATGGTTATTTTATTTCTTTAGATTGGACATCTCCGTTTGCAATCATTTCGGATACGGTTACGAATTTTAGGCCTTTTTGCCTAAGGTCCTGCAGAATTGGCGGTAAAGCCTCTGCTGTTTGTTTGGCAGAATCGGAGGCATGCAGAAGAATAATATCACCTTTTTCTGCATTCTCCACATTTTCTACAATCTTCGCTACACCTGGATTTTGCCAGTCCTTTGAATCCAAACGCCAATGTACGACTGTGTAGCCGTAACGCTTCGCAATCGATAATGTGCGTTTATCAAAATGTCCTGTTGGAGCCCTTAGAAGTTTAATCCCCTTTACATTTAACTTTTTAAAAACCTCCTGGGCCTTTAAAATGTCTTTGCTGATTTTTCCATCCTCTTCGTCCTGATAGTCTACATAGTTATAACCAAGCAGGCCGATTTCATAGCCGTCCTTGACAATCCGGCTGACAATATCCGGATGTCGCTCCGCCCAGGAACCGGATAAAAAGAATGTGGCCGACTTCACATTTTCCTTTTTCAACGTATCCAAAATAGGCTCTGCTTTAACGTCGCCCCAGCCAATATTAAATGTTAGGGCCACATCTTTTTCACCTCGGAAAACGGCTTTTGGACCATCCTTGGTTGAGAATACAGGGATTTGCGTCAGGTTCTCCATATAGAGAAACCAAGCTGTAAAGAAAGCGGCAACCATAATTAATACAACACTTTTTAACGCTTTACCATTAACAATAAAAAAGAAATTCATCGCTTCCACCTCGTCCACTGCTATCCTTGTCTCAAACATATGATGTGATTTTTAAAAATATGATGAAAGATTTTTATTATAAAAGTAAACAAAATGGAAAAGACTACTATAACATACCATTTATTGGAGGTTATCTATGTACGGGCTTTTAATCAACGAGAAGGAAGTAAAAGAAATAGAATACTTAATAAAGAGAGAAATGGATGAAATTCTTTTTGACTTAAGGGATGATCGTATTGATCATATTGTGAAAAGAGCAATGGAAGAAAGATACAAAATTCTATTTGATTTATTTAGAAGAGTCGCTTCACCAAATGAGTGTTTTAAATACATACGCAGAGGTAAGAAAGAACAAAAAAAGGGGTAAACTATGTTTTTTTGAAAAGACTGTTGACATTCGATTATTATCTTGTTATATTAATAAACGTCGCTGCTGACAAAAAAACAACTTGAAAAAAGTTGTTGACTTTTAAGTTAGCGGATGATATATTAATAAAGTCGCTCTTAAGTGGCGCGGTAAGATGGTTCTTTGAAAACTAAACAAACAAAAACGTCAACAAACAATAATATTCGTTTCATTTGAAACGAAGCCAACGTAACATTTTTGAGCTAATCAACTCAACTTTATTGGAGAGTTTGATCCTGGCTCAGGACGAACGCTGGCGGCGTGCCTAATACATGCAAGTCGAGCGAATCACTGGGAGCTTGCTCCCGGTGATTAGCGGCGGACGGGTGAGTAACACGTGGGCAACCTGCCTGTAAGACTGGGATAACTTCGGGAAACCGGAGCTAATACCGGATAATTTCTTCCCTTGCATGAGGGAAGGTTGAAAGTCGGTTTCGGCTGACACTTACAGATGGGCCCGCGGCGCATTAGCTAGTTGGTGAGGTAACGGCTCACCAAGGCGACGATGCGTAGCCGACCTGAGAGGGTGATCGGCCACACTGGGACTGAGACACGGCCCAGACTCCTACGGGAGGCAGCAGTAGGGAATCTTCCACAATGGACGAAAGTCTGATGGAGCAACGCCGCGTGAGCGATGAAGGCCTTCGGGTCGTAAAGCTCTGTTGTCAGGGAAGAACAAGTATCGGAGTAACTGCCGGTACCTTGACGGTACCTGACCAGAAAGCCACGGCTAACTACGTGCCAGCAGCCGCGGTAATACGTAGGTGGCAAGCGTTGTCCGGAATTATTGGGCGTAAAGCGCGCGCAGGCGGTCCTTTAAGTCTGATGTGAAAGCCCACGGCTCAACCGTGGAGGGTCATTGGAAACTGGGGGACTTGAGTGCAGAAGAGGAAAGCGGAATTCCACGTGTAGCGGTGAAATGCGTAGAGATGTGGAGGAACACCAGTGGCGAAGGCGGCTTTCTGGTCTGTAACTGACGCTGAGGCGCGAAAGCGTGGGGAGCAAACAGGATTAGATACCCTGGTAGTCCACGCCGTAAACGATGAGTGCTAAGTGTTAGAGGGTTTCCGCCCTTTAGTGCTGCAGCTAACGCATTAAGCACTCCGCCTGGGGAGTACGGCCGCAAGGCTGAAACTCAAAGGAATTGACGGGGGCCCGCACAAGCGGTGGAGCATGTGGTTTAATTCGAAGCAACGCGAAGAACCTTACCAGGTCTTGACATCCTCTGACACTCCTAGAGATAGGAATTTCCCCTTCGGGGGACAGAGTGACAGGTGGTGCATGGTTGTCGTCAGCTCGTGTCGTGAGATGTTGGGTTAAGTCCCGCAACGAGCGCAACCCTTGATCTTAGTTGCCAGCATTCAGTTGGGCACTCTAAGGTGACTGCCGGTGACAAACCGGAGGAAGGTGGGGATGACGTCAAATCATCATGCCCCTTATGACCTGGGCTACACACGTGCTACAATGGATGGTACAAAGGGCAGCGAAGCCGCGAGGTGGAGCCAATCCCATAAAACCATTCTCAGTTC
This sequence comes from Neobacillus sp. 114, assembly GCF_030127045.1. Taxonomy (NCBI): domain Bacteria; kingdom Bacillati; phylum Bacillota; class Bacilli; order Caryophanales; family Bacillaceae; genus Neobacillus; species Neobacillus sp. 114. The sequence continues at coordinate 166,169 of NZ_CP126144.1, forward strand.
GGATTGCAGGCTGCAACTCGCCTGCATGAAGCCGGAATCGCTAGTAATCGCGGATCAGCATGCCGCGGTGAATACGTTCCCGGGCCTTGTACACACCGCCCGTCACACCACGAGAGTTTGTAACACCCGAAGTCGGTGGGGTAACCGTAAGGAGCCAGCCGCCTAAGGTGGGACAGATGATTGGGGTGAAGTCGTAACAAGGTAGCCGTATCGGAAGGTGCGGCTGGATCACCTCCTTTCTAAGGATATAAGCTGGACATATGAGCCAGACAATACATGTTTGTTTGATTGTTTCTTGTTTGTTTAGTTTTGAGGGAATTATCTCTCAAAACCTTATTTTTTTGCTCCTGCGCCGCAGTAACTCGAGGAAGTGAATCCTCAGCTCGTCGCAAGGCTGCAAGAAGTAACGCTCTGATGTTTAATCATGATGTGATTGAAGTCAGTAGCCTTGTTCCTTGAAAACTAGATAATCGTAAAAGAAGAAGTAACCAAGTAAGAACCGAGTAATCGCCATTTTAGTTTTTCTCTCTTATTTTTAAGAGTAAAAACCTTTTAGGTTAAGTTAGAAAGGGCGCACGGTGAATGCCTTGGCACTAGGAGCCGATGAAGGACGGGACTAACACCGATATGCTTCGGGGAGCTGTAAGTAAGCGCCGATCCGGAGATTTCCGAATGGGGAAACCCACTGTTCGTAATGGAACAGTATCTTTACCTGAATACATAGGGTATTGAAGGCAGACCCGGGGAACTGAAACATCTAAGTACCCGGAGGAAGAGAAAGCAAACGCGATTCCCTGAGTAGCGGCGAGCGAAACGGGAACAGCCCAAACCGAAAGGCTTGCCTTTCGGGGTTGTAGGACACTCAACATGGAGTTACAAAGGAACGGGGTAGATGAAGCGGTCTGGAAAGGCCAGCCATAGAAGGTAAAAGCCCTGTAGTTGAAACTTCGTTCCCTCCTGAGTGGATCCTGAGTACGGCCGGACACGTGAAATCCGGTCGGAAGCAGGGAGGACCATCTCCCAAGGCTAAATACTCCCTAGTGACCGATAGTGAACCAGTACCGTGAGGGAAAGGTGAAAAGCACCCCGGAAGGGGAGTGAAAGAGATCCTGAAACCGTGTGCCTACAAGTAGTCAGAGCCCGTTCATGGGTGATGGCGTGCCTTTTGTAGAATGAACCGGCGAGTTACGATTGCATGCGAGGTTAAGTTGAAGAGACGGAGCCGCAGCGAAAGCGAGTCTGAATAGGGCGAAATAGTATGTAGTCGTAGACCCGAAACCAGGTGATCTACCCATGTCCAGGGTGAAGTCCAGGTAACACTGGATGGAGGCC
>NZ_CP126144.1:170000-300000 GCF_030127045.1 Neobacillus sp. 114
TTTTTACCAACAAAGATAGCTGTGCTTCCATAGCTCAGTAGGTAGAGCACTTCCATGGTAAGGAAGAGGTCAGCGGTTCGAGCCCGCTTGGAAGCTTACCTGATTTTTATAATAGAATATGGCCCCTTGGTCAAGCGGTTAAGACACCGCCCTTTCACGGCGGTAACACGGGTTCGAATCCCGTAGGGGTCACCATTTATTGGAGGATTAGCTCAGCTGGGAGAGCATCTGCCTTACAAGCAGAGGGTCGGCGGTTCGATCCCGTCATCCTCCACCATATTATTATGCCGGCTTAGCTCAATTGGTAGAGCAACTGACTTGTAATCAGTAGGTTGAGGGTTCAAGTCCTTTAGCCGGCACCACTTTTTGTGGAGGGGTAGCGAAGTGGCTAAACGCGGCGGACTGTAAATCCGCTCCCTCAGGGTTCGGCGGTTCGAATCCGTCCCCCTCCACCATTTATATTTTTTCGATATTTGGACAAGCTAGAAATATTACATTATTGGGCTATAGCCAAGCGGTAAGGCAACGGACTTTGACTCCGTCACTCGTAGGTTCGAATCCTGCTAGCCCAGCCAAATCAAAACATCCCTGAATTATCTTCAGAGGATTTTGCGAAAAGTACCGATAGGTAGTTTGAGCAATGATAGTGAGCCATTAGCTCAGTCGGTAGAGCATCTGACTTTTAATCAGAGGGTCGAAGGTTCGAGTCCTTCATGGCTCATAATTTTTACGAGAAACCCGGGATATTGCATCCTCGGGTTTTTATTTTTTTTAAATGACGGTTTATGAAGGACATTTTCTGTTATCCTGCATATCATTTTGTCCTTCATGGGCGTTATGAAGGACATTTGTCGTTATCCAGGATATCATTTTGTCCTTCATCGGGGTTATGAGGGACATTTTCCGTTTTCCGGCATATCATTTTGTCCTTCATCGGGGTCATGAAGGACATTTGTCGTTATCCAGGATATCATTTTGTCCTTCATCGGGGTTATGAGGGACATTTTCCGTTATCCAGGATATCATTTTGTCCTTCATCGGGGTTATGAGGGACATTTTCCGTTATCCAAGGTATCATTTTGTCCTTCATCGGGCTAATGAAGGCCATTCCCCAGTATCTAGGATTCCAAAATGTCCTTCATCAAGTGTATGAAGGGCATTTTTCGATATCAAGCTGTTGTTTTGTCCTTTATCCCATTTATTAAGAACACACGCACCAATTCCGCCAACATTTAAATGTCTCCATCCCCCCGCCCCGCGCATATATATACAAATTTCTGTCGAGTTGAGTCATCAATATGAAAGCGGTTAAAATAGAGGCATAGACAATTAGGAGGAGACATAATGAAAAAGAAACTTTCGATTATTGGAATGCCTATGGACTTGGGACAGATGCGCCGCGGGGTTGATATGGGACCAAGTGCCATTCGATATGCTGGTATCAACGAACGCCTAAAGCCATTATTTTCAGAAATCCATGACATGGGAGATATTCCAATTGGAAGACCAGAGGTTGTCGTCGATAAAGAATCCAATCTAAGAAACTTAGACCTGGTTGCAGAAAAAAATACTCTACTTTCAGAAAAGGTTGATGAGGCCGTTAATGAAGGCTGGTTCCCGCTTGTTCTTGGCGGTGATCATAGTATTGCCATCGGCACATTAGCAGGTGTGGCTAAGCATTATCAAAACCTTGGTGTCATCTGGTACGATGCCCATGGTGACCTGAATACAGCAGAAACAAGCCCATCCGGAAATATCCATGGCATGCCTCTTGCGGTCAGCATTGGCTTGGGGCACCCATTATTAACAAATATCGGCGGCTATGCACCAAAAGTAAAGCCTGAGAATGTCGTCATTATCGGAGCACGCTCCCTTGATGAAGGAGAACGGATTCTAATTAAAGAAAGAGGCATCAAGGTTTACACCATGCACGAAATCGATCGCCTGGGAATGGCAAAGGTGATGGAAGAAACAATCGCTTACCTCAAGGAAAGAACCGATGGTGTTCACCTATCGCTTGACCTCGATGGCCTAGATCCAAGCGAATGCCCAGGCGTTGGGACACCGGTAATGGGTGGAATCAGCTACCGCGAAAGCCATCTTGCTATGGAAATGCTCGAGGAATCAAAATTAATTACCTCCGCAGAATTTGTTGAGGTTAATCCTATTCTCGATGAAAAAAATAAAACCGCCTCCATCGCTGTCGGACTAATGGGGTCATTATTTGGCGAAAAACTTCTATAAAAACCACACAGCAGCTGCCGAAACAAGGGCAGCTGCTAATTTTTTTCTACAGCTGCAATTTTTACAATTCATTTATTATTCCTCCACAAAACGTTCATAATTCCAATGTAACATTACTATTAGCACCTCTATGAATTCTTTTAGCAATTTTTACTAATACTTTGTTAAAATTATAGGTATTGAGAACTTTTTTTACCTAAAACGAAACCTTTTTGCTAACGATACGTATATCGGGTAGCAGCATTGGAGCTGAGGTAATTTAATGGAAGCTATAGTAAAAAAGAGAATAAAACAAGTCATTAAAGGCGACCAAGACGCATTTGGGGAAATTGTTGAAATATATAAAAACAGTGTTTTTCAGCTTTGCTTTCGAATGCTTGGGAACCGGCATGAGGCTGAGGATGCAGCACAAGAAGCCTTCATCCGCGCCTATGTGAATATAAAATCCTTTAACCAAGATTTAAAGTTCTCCACGTGGCTTTTTCGAATTGCCACCAATCTTTGTATCGACCGGATGCGCAAAAAGAAACCGGACCATTATTTAGATGCAGAGGTGGCCGGTACGGAAGGGCTGTCGATGTATTCGCAGATTCCATCCAATACCGAACTGCCGGAAAAGGAATTAGAAAGCATGGAACTGCAGGAGACAGTTCAAAAGGAAATTTTAAAACTCCCCGAAAAATATCGGTCAGCTATCGTATTAAAATATATGGAGGATTTGTCCTTAAACGAAATAAGTGAAATTCTCGACCTTCCGGTTGGAACAGTCAAAACAAGAATTCACCGCGGACGGGAAGCGTTGAAACAACAATTAAGGTATGTGTAAAAAAAGAGGTGAAACAAGAATGTGTCCAGACCATATCATCGAACTCATGCACGAATACTTGGACGAAGAAATTGATTTAGAAAAGGAGAAGGTTTTACGACTACACCTCCAAAACTGCAAAGACTGTGAAACGATTTTTTACGAACTGAAGAAAACGATCGCTTTTGTCAAAAGCGTTTCAAATATGCAGGCCCCAGCCAATTTTACAGCCAATGTTTTGGCACGTCTGCCGAAAGAAAAGAAGAAGGTACTAATGACACGCTGGTTTAAGAATCACCCAATTCTGACGGCCGCATCCTTATTTGTTGTCTTAATGGGTGGCAGCCTGATGTCAACGTGGAATCATGAGCGGGAGTTCTCTGTGACAAAACAACGGAATTTAATTGTCAAAAACAACACGGTCATTGTCCCAAAGGGAGAAGTTGTCAAGGGGGACGTTGTCGTCCGAAATGGAACACTCAGAATAGAAGGAGAAATCCAGGGAGATGCGACTGTCATCAATGGGGAAAAGTACCTCGCTTCTGCGGGCCATGTTACGGGCGATATTGAGGTAGTAAACGAAGTGTTTGATTGGATCTGGTACCAGATGAAAAAAACAGCCAAAGACGTAGTAGGTGTTTTTGACCAGACGGAAACTAAATAAATGACAAATCACTCAAAATGGAGTGATTTGTTTTTTTAAACAGTAACATATAATAAGTACAAGTTTAGTTTGTGATATAATGTATTGGTTATATTGTTTTACTAGCAAATTTACGGAGGAAAAACCATGCCGTTTGCCGATTGGACATTCTGGAAGTATATATCGAGTACAATTGATATTGTCCTTGTCTGGTATGTCATTTATAAATTAATTAATATTATTAAAGGAACCAAAGCGGTTCAGCTTTTAAAAGGAATTTTTGTTATTCTGCTTGTGAAGGTCGCCAGTGATTTTTTCGGGCTGACCACCTTGAGTTGGATGATGGAGCAGGTCATTACCTACGGATTCCTGGCCATTATCATTATTTTTCAGCCAGAGCTTAGAAGGGCTCTTGAGCAGTTGGGAAGAGGCCGGTTTTTCTCCAGGTCAAACAATCCTGAAGATGAGGATCAGGAGAAAACAGTGGAAGCCATTATGAAAGCAACAGATTATATGGCGAAACGGAGGATTGGCGCCCTTATCTCGATTGAAAGAGAAACAGGGATGAGCGATTACATAGAAACCGGTATTGGATTAAATTCAAGAATTTCTTCTGAATTGCTGATCAATATCTTCATTCCGAATACACCGCTTCATGACGGCGCAGTCATTATCCAAAGAAATAATGTGGCGGCAGCGGCGTGTTATCTGCCTTTATCGGAAAGCCCCTTTATTTCAAAAGAATTGGGAACCCGGCATAGGGCGGCTTTAGGAATAAGCGAAGTGACGGACAGTATCACGGTTGTCGTATCGGAGGAAACGGGCGCCATCTCGCTTACCAAAAACGGTGAACTGCACCGTGATTTAAAAGCGGATGAATTTCGCGAAATACTGACAAATGAACTGCTGGATCAGCACAAAACAAAACAAGCTTCTTCAGCTCGTTGGAACTGGAGGGGAAAAAGCAATGGATAAATTAATGGATACCCCATGGTTTATAAAAATCTTGGCGCTTCTATTGGCGGTTTTGTTATACTCCTCGGTTCCGCATGCCGGGAAAGATGTTTATGTGCCTGGGGAGCAAACGAGTGAGACCATAAAAGATATTCCGGTAAAGATTTATTATGATACTGAAAATCTAGTCGTCACGGGAGTACCATATACAGTCGATGTGGACCTCAAAGGGCCGATCACGCATATTCAATCGGCCAAGGCTTTACGAAACTTTGAGGTTTATGTGGATTTAACAAATGCCAAAATAGGACGGCAGAAGGTGAATCTGAAGGTTAAGGATTTATCCGATAAATTGCAGGCTTCCATTAAGCCGAACTCCGTTTATGTAACCATACAGGAAAAAATAGCAAAGGAATTTAAGGTAGAGGCAGAGTATAACCCAGGCCAAATTGAAGATGGATATGCTGCAGGAACCCCAGCAGTGGAACCGAAAAGAGTGAAAATTACTGGAGCCAAAAGTGAAATCGATCGAATTACGTATGTTAAGGCTGTCATTGAGGAAAAAGAAAAACTGAAGGAAACCACAACAAAAACGGCTCGGATTCAGGTTCTTGATAAGGATTTAAATAAACTGGATGTAACGGTGGAACCGGAAACCGTTAAGGTCACACTTCCAATCAAAGAAACAGCTAAAACGGTACCTATCAATATAGTTAGAAAAGGTTCGCCGCCATCCGGCGTGACAATAGAATCCATCGACCTAGATACAGCGGAGGCTGTCATCACAGGGGATGAAGATATATTAAAAAATACCGAAAGTGTCAGGGTAGAAGTGGATGTTAGTAAAATAAATGATAATACGACATTGGATTTGCCTGTTATTATTTCAAATGGCATCTCGAAGGTAACCCCGCAAATGGTAAAAGCCACTGTAAAGGTGAGCAAGCAGGCGGAAACAACTGTATCCGGAGTGCCGCTTAAGATTAAAGGCTTGGGGCCTAATTTGAAAGCGGACATTACCGACCCGGCAAACAAAGTGATTAATTTAATCGTAAATGGGCCAAGCACTGCCCTAAGCGGTCTCAGACCTGAAGATTTTAACGCATATGTTGATCTCTCAAGCCTTCCGGAAGGAAATCATGAAGTGAATATTCATATTGATGGCCCGCCGAATGTTAATTATAAGCCTGATAAATCTACAGCAAAAATAACGATAACAAACAATGCTTAATTCGGAGCAATAGATATAGAAGGAGCGGATAATAGAATGGGAAAATATTTTGGAACCGACGGAGTACGTGGAGTCGCAAACAGCGAATTAACTCCGGAGCTGGCCTTTAAACTAGGCCGGTTTGGCGGATATGTGTTAACAAAAGAACATGCCCGTCCAAAGGTTTTAATTGGACGTGATACCCGGATTTCCGGGCATATGCTAGAAGGCGCCCTTGTCGCCGGTTTGCTTTCGATTGGAGCCGAAGTTATGCGCCTTGGTGTTATTTCCACACCAGGTGTTGCCTATTTGACTAAAGCTTTAGGTGCACAGGCAGGTGTTATGATTTCTGCCTCTCATAATCCTGTTGCAGATAACGGAATTAAATTTTTCGGCCCGGATGGTTTTAAACTATCCGATGAGCAGGAATTAGAAATTGAAGGTTTGATGGACCTGTCAGATGATCAGCTGCCGCGTCCGACAGGGGCCGACCTTGGTCTTGTCATGGACTATTTCGAAGGCGGACAAAAATACCTGCAATATTTAAAGAATACGGTGGACGAAGATTTTTCCGGTATCCACGTTGCCTTAGACTGCGCCCACGGTGCCACATCTTCATTGGCGATGCATTTGTTTGCTGATTTGGATGCAGATTTGTCGACGATGGGAGCAGCTCCTAATGGCTTAAATATTAATGCCGGTGTGGGTTCAACCCATCCGGAAGCGCTGGCTGCTTTGTTGAAGGAAAAAGGGGCGGACGTTGGTTTGGCCTTTGACGGCGACGGTGACCGCCTAATTGCGATTGATGAAAAAGGGAACATCGTTGATGGCGACCATATCCTTTATATCTGTGGAAAATACATGAAGGAACAGGGCCGATTAAAGCATAATACGATAGTTTCAACCGTCATGAGCAACCTTGGTTTTTATAAAGCAGTAGAAAGCCAAGCCATTCAAAGTGTCCCTACGGCAGTGGGTGACCGCTATGTTGTCGAGGAAATGAAGAAAAATAACTATAACCTTGGCGGTGAGCAATCCGGTCATATTATTTTCCTTGATTATAATACGACTGGTGATGGTTTATTAACAGGCCTGCAGTTAGTGAATATTATGAAAGCAACTCAAAAGAAGCTTTCAGAACTAGCGGCCGAAATGAAAAAATACCCGCAGAAACTTGTCAATATTAGGGTTACAGACAAACACCATGTAACCGATAATGAAAAGGTAAAAGAGATTATTGCACAGGTGGAAAGCGAAATGGCTGGAAACGGACGCATTCTTGTTCGTCCGTCAGGAACAGAACCGCTTGTCCGCGTAATGGCAGAGGCATCTTCAGAGGAGCTTTGCGAAGAATATGTGAACCGCATTGCAGCTGTTGTTAAGGCGGAAATGGGTTTAAACGAAGAATAAAATTCGCTATATGCATAAGGGAACATCTAATTTCCTTATGCATATTTTATTATGTATGGTTTAAATTTTGCCATAAAGTTTTAAGTTGACGAACCAATGCGTATCATGTACTATTAACTTGCTTTGTTTAATAAAGCAATGTTATTGGAAGGGGGGCAGCGGTAGGACAGTTGTTTTACAAAAGCGCCAGAACTAGCCGAAAGAGGGTTTGGCTAGTTGACGAGGTGGAGGATTATCGAAATGTTCGGCGGATACCTCCCGGTTGAAACGCACAACCGTCAATTTCTTCCTTAAAACACGGAGGCAACTCGGTGCACAAAGGGGAGAAAATGCACATACTAAAATAATGTTGAAAAAGGTATAGACAGATACCTATAAAAAACAGAGATAAGGGGGCAGGTACGCCTCCAAAGCTTCTTGCCCCCTATATCAGGGAGGAAAAGAATTAATATGTGCGGAATTGTTGGATATATTGGAAATCTAGATTCGAAAGAAATTTTACTAAAAGGCTTAGAAAAGCTTGAATATAGAGGCTATGATTCAGCAGGTATAGCTGTTAAAAACGAAGACGGGATTCAAATTTTTAAGGAAAAAGGCCGCATCGCTGACCTTCGTAGCATTGTCGATGAAGATGTATTGGCACACGTTGGAATTGGCCATACACGTTGGGCAACACACGGAGTTCCAAGCAGAGGAAATTCCCACCCGCATCAAAGCGCATCCGGCCGCTTTACGCTTGTTCATAACGGCGTCATCGAAAACTATGATCTGCTAAAGCACGAATATTTAGCGGATGTTTCTTTCAAAAGTGAAACCGATACAGAAGTCATTGTGCAGCTTGTCGAGAAGTTTGCAAACGAAAGCCTAAGCGTATTAGAGGCTTTCCGCAAAACATTGACACTTTTGCATGGCTCTTATGCACTAGCGCTTTTGGATGCAGAAGACAACAACACCATTTATGTAGCAAAAAATAAAAGCCCGCTGCTTGTCGGCCTAGGGGACGGCTTCAATGTAGTCGCAAGCGATGCCATGGCGATGCTCCAAGTAACCGATCAGTTTGTTGAATTAATGGATAAAGAAATCGTCATTGTAACAAAAGATGCTGTGACCATTCAAAACTTAGATGGAGAAGTCATCAGCCGTGCGCCATACACAGCCGAGCTTGATGCCAGCGATATTGAAAAGGGAACATACCCTCACTATATGTTGAAGGAAATTGATGAGCAGCCTGCTGTTGTTCGTAAAATCATTCAACATTATCAAGATGAGCAGGGCAAGCTTGTGATTGACCGCGACATCATTGATGCTGTAAACGCTTCGGACCGCGTATATATCATTGCTGCGGGGACTTCTTATCACGCTGGACTTGTGGGTAAGCAGTTCATTGAAAAAATCGCAAAGATTCCTGTTGAAGTCCATATCTCCAGCGAATTTGGCTACAATATGCCACTTTTATCTGAAAAGCCATTGTTTGTGTTCATTTCACAAAGCGGTGAGACTGCCGACAGCCGTGCCGTACTCGTTCAGGTAAAAGAAATGGGCTATCCAGCATTGACGATTACAAACGTGCCTGGATCGACATTATCACGTGAAGCGGATTATACTTTATTGCTGCATGCCGGTCCAGAAATTGCAGTAGCTTCGACTAAGGCTTATACAGCACAGCTGGCAGTTCTTGCGATTTTAGCCGATGTGACCGCGAAGAGCCGCAGTTTAGAAGTTAGCTTTGATCTGATTCATGAGCTTGGCTTAGTTGCTAATGCGATGGATGTTCTATGTGACTCTAAGGAAATACTAGAAGTCATTGCCCGTGAATTCTTCTCAGTCACACGGAATGCTTTCTTTATCGGCCGCGGCATTGACTTTTATGTTGGTTTGGAAGGTGCTTTGAAGCTTAAGGAAATTTCTTATATTCAAGCAGAGGGCTTTGCTGGCGGGGAGTTAAAGCATGGAACGATTGCCTTAATCGAGGAAGGTACTCCGGTCATTGCACTTGCCACTCAGGAAAGCGTGAATTTAAGCATTCGCGGCAATGTGAAGGAAGTTGTTGCCCGCGGCGCCAATCCATGCATTATCTCAATGAACGGACTTAACATGGACGAAGACAGCTTTGTCCTTCCAGAAGTGCACGAATTATTAACACCACTTATCTCTGTCATACCATTACAAATCCTTGCCTACTATGCAGCCCTGCACCGCGACTGCGACGTTGACAAACCACGTAACCTCGCGAAGTCGGTAACAGTGGAGTAAGGCATGGAGACGGTTCTATTGCTTCAGTTTTTGAAGCAAAAGAGCCGTCTTTTTTTGTATTTGGGCGTAACTTGATGCGGAGAAGGGTTTTACCGGTTTCCCCCCAAAAGGAGACAGAAGAACCGTCCCATACATTTGTTCTAACGCTTGCTATTTTTTTATGGGAGGATTGTTACTATCAACATGAAAAGGAAGAAGATTGTCTTCTTTTTCTCCATAGAATTGTTCCTGAATTTCTTGATTTGCCTTTTCTGTTTCGGAACTTACCTGAGAGTATCTTGCACTATAATCTTTAAATTTTTGACTTAAATATTGATTTACTTCCTTTGCCTCATTTTTGTTTTGTTCACCTTCGGACATGCTAATCCCTCTCTTACCTTTTAATTTATTTTCCCTTCTAATGTTCAATTTTTTGAAAAAATAAATTCACAGAACGCCAAGGAATATTTTAGGCCAAGTTCAGTAAAGGTTGCTTGCTCTGAAATTTATTTTTTTATCTTACTTAAATATTTATCTTTAGCAAAGGCATCATAAAAAAGAATGATGCAATTCCTAATACTAAACCTTATCCGGGAGGAATTTTTCAAATGAAAAGTTTAAAAAGAATCAGCCTATTGATGACAATTGTTGCTTTAATGATATTTGCAGCTGCGTGCGCCGGAGGAGCGAAAAAAGACACAACTAAAGATACCGGTGATAAAGCCGGAAAAGAACTTTCTGGTTCCTTGGTCGTTTCTGGCTCTTCTGCCATGCAGCCCCTTGTAGCGGCAGCGGCGGAAGAATTTATGGCTAATAATCCTAAAGTAGATATTCAAGTAAACGCTGGCGGATCTGGTACTGGTTTATCACAGGTTGCGGAAGGATCTGTTCAAATCGGAAACTCTGATGTTTTCGCGGAAGAAAAACAAGGGATTCCAGCTGACCAATTAGTGGATCATAAAGTTGCGGTTGTTGGAATCACTGCTGCAGTTAACCCAGGTGTCGGAATTAAAGACATTTCAAAAGAAAACCTTATTAAGGTTTTTACAGGCAAAATTACAAACTGGAAAGATGTTGGCGGTAAGGATCAAAAAATCGTATTAGTCAACCGCCCTGATGCTTCAGGTACTCGTGCAGTATTCAATAAATTTGCTCTTGATGGAGCAACACCTGCGGAAGGAATTACAGAAGATTCATCCAACACGGTTAAAAAAATTGTTAATGAAACCGCTGGTGCAGTTGGTTATTTAGCTTTCTCATACTTTACAGATGATAAAGTAACTCCACTATCTATAGATGGCGTTGAACCAACAGATGAAAATGTCCAATCAGGCAAATTTCCAGTTTGGGCGTACGAACACTCTTATACCAAGGGTGAACCAAGCGGTGCAACAAAAGCATTTTTGGACTATTTAATGTCTGCTGATGTTCAAAACAAGTTATTAAAAGAGCAGGGCTATTTACCTGTAACAAAAATGAAGGTACAACGTGACGCGAAAGGTAATCAAACAAACAAATAGGTCGTATGTAGCAGTTAAAGGGTAAATGTGTCACCACATTTACCCTTATGACGTAGTTTTAGGGGGTTGGTGCAATATGGAAAAAGCGAGTTCTGCAAAAGATAGGCTGCTGAAGTCCGGCCAAGATTGGCTGGGTGGGGAATTTAGGGGAAAGGCCTTGGTCATCTTATGTGCTGTCATTATGATTTCTGCCACTATTGCCATTACGATATTTCTAGGGACAAAAGGGCTCCAATCCTTTATAAAAGATGGTATCAGCCTTATCGAATTCATAACTAGTAAGACTTGGAATCCTACGGATAAGGCTAATCCGAAATATGGTACACTGCCGTTTATTTTTGGCTCATTTGCCGTCACCTTTCTCTCGGCACTTGTTGCAGCGCCATTAGGGATTGGCGGGGCCATCTTTATGACAGAAATTGCCCCATCCTGGGGAAGAAAAATATTACAACCTGTGATTGAGTTGTTAGTTGGAATTCCTTCGGTTGTTTATGGGTTCATCGGGCTTTCCGTATTAGTCCCTTTTATCCGGGAAAATATAGGAGGACTTGGATTCAGCCTGCTATCCGGAACTATTGTTCTTTCCATTATGATTTTGCCAACAGTAACATCCATCGCTACCGATGCAATGGGTTCTCTGCCAGGGGTATTAAGAGAAGGTTCTTTTGCCTTGGGTGCCACCCGTTGGCAAACCATCAAAAAAGTACTTATTCCTGCTGCCATGCCATCACTGCTGACGGCCATCGTACTAGGAATGGCGAGAGCATTTGGTGAAGCGTTGGCAGTTCAAATGGTCATCGGAAACGTGAAAAATTTGCCTTCAAGCTTATTGGATGCTTCTGCCACGTTAACAACCATTATTACGTTAAACATGGGTCATACTACATATGGAAGTGTGGAAAATAATACCCTTTGGTCGATGGGATTGATCCTATTAGTCATGTCGTTCGCATTTATTCTCCTCATTCGTTATTTATCAGCAAGGAGGAAATTGTAATGAATACGAAAACCGCTGACCGAATAGCTACTGGTGTGTTCTATTGCATAGCACTTATTATCATTGCAATTCTTGTTAGTCTTTTTTACTATATTTTGGTTAACGGATTAAAAAATATATCGCTTGATTTCCTAACAACTCCCTCAAGCAACGTAAGAGCTGGAGGGGGAATCCGTGACCAATTGTTCAATTCCTTGTATGTTTTGGTCATTACGATGGTAATTGCCGTCCCATTAGGGTTGGGCGGAGGAATTTATATGGCGGAATATGCTAAACCTGGAAAGATTACTGATACTATTCGTTCTTGTATCGAAGTTCTAGCCTCTCTGCCTTCAATTGTGATTGGAATGTTTGGTTTATTGATGTTTGTTAATTTAACTGGATGGGGTTATACGATTTTAGGGGGGGCATTAGCTCTTACCGTATTCAATCTGCCAGTCATTGTGCGGGTGAGTGAGGATGCGATTCGGTCTGTTCCCCGGGAGTTAAAAGAGGCCAGCCTTGCATTAGGGATTACTCATTGGCACACCATTAAAACGGTAATTTTGCCTAGTGCATTTCCCACGATTTTAACCGGTATCATCCTTGCTTCGGGCCGTGTATTTGGGGAAGCAGCGGCATTATTATTTACTGCCGGCTTGTCTACACCAAGACTTGATTATGCAAACTGGAACCCCTTTTCTGCCACATCCCCATTAAATATTTTTCGTCCGGCGGAGACCTTGGCAGTACACATTTGGGCTGTCAATACTCAAGGCTTAATTCCTGATGTGGAAGAGGTCTCAAGCGGTGCGGCTGCAGTTTTAGTCCTTTCCGTATTAATTTTTAATTTATTGGCAAGATGGATTGGAAGTTTGATTCATCGCAAAATCACGGCAACTAAATAAAAGCAGGTGAAAAAACATGGCGACAGCAATGAAGCAAAGACCAGCCGAAACAGACTTGATTCAAAGTAAAGAAAATCAGCAACAAAATATGGTTTTGCATGTTAAAAACTTAGAAATTTTCTATGGAGAAAAACGAGCTGTTAATGGAATATCAATGGATATTGAGAAAAATTCAGTAACTGCCCTTATAGGTCCGTCTGGATGCGGTAAATCGACATTTTTGCGCAGTATTAACAGAATGAATGATTTGATACCCGGAGCAAGGGCAGAAGGGGAAATTATCTATGATGACCTAAATATATTATCAGAGCAAATAAATGTTGTAGCGTTACGGAAAGAAATCGGGATGGTCTTTCAAAAGCCGAATCCATTTCCAAAATCCATTTATGATAATATCACCCACGCTTTGAAGTTTGCAGGCATCAGAAAGAAAAGCAAGCTTGATGAAATCGTTGAGGAGAGTCTTCAGAAAGCAGCATTATGGGAGGAAGTAAAAGATCGTCTGCATAAATCCGCATTATCACTGTCTGGAGGGCAGCAGCAACGTCTCTGTATTGCTCGGACGATCGCTATGAAGCCAACTGTCATGCTCCTTGACGAGCCATCTTCAGCGCTGGATCCTATCTCGAATGCCAAGGTTGAGGATCTTATCGTGGAGTTGAAAAAGGACTATTCAATCATAATTGTTACTCATAATATGCAGCAAGCGTCTCGTATTTCTGATAAAACAGCCTTCTTCCTGAGCGGTGATTTGATAGAATATGACATCACAGATACGATATTTACGAATCCATCTGTCAAAAAAACAGAGGAATATATCTCGGGAAGATTCGGATAAGGGGGGAATGGTGTGACGTTTGCAACCTTAACCAGGAATGTATTTGATATAAAGGACCTTAATTTATGGTATGGTGAACATCATGCATTAAAGAATATTAATTTTCCGATTATCAAAAAAGAGGTCACAGCTATGATTGGTCCTTCCGGGTGTGGGAAGTCAACCTTTGTAAAGACGTTGAACTTGATGATTAATTATGTTTCGAATGTTAAGATGACGGGAGAAATCAATTTTAATGGCCACAATATATTAAATGAAAAATTGGACTTGGTAGAATTGCGGAAAAAGGTTGGAATGGTCTTTCAAAAAGGAAATCCCTTTCCACAGTCAATTTATGATAATGTCGCTTACGGACCCAGAATCCATGGAATCAAAAAAAAGAAGCATCTGGATGAGATTGTCACGAAATCATTGATGAACGTTGCTTTGTGGGATGAGGTGAAGGACAGGTTACATGCACCTGCTCTCGGGCTTTCGGGCGGCCAGCAGCAAAGGCTGTGTATTGCCAGGGCTCTTGCTACAAAACCAGAGGTCTTATTAATGGATGAGCCAACATCGGCCCTTGATCCCATTTCCACCTTGAAAATTGAAGAATTAATTTTGGAACTAAAGGAAAAATATACGATTGTCATTGTGACGCACAATATGCAGCAAGCCTCAAGGGTGTCGGATAAAACAGCTTTCTTTTTAATGGGAGAATTAATTGAACTCGATGAAACTTCAAAGATTTTCTCGAACCCAAGGGATGAACGGACTGAAGGGTATATTACAGGGAGATTTGGATAATAGGGGTGACAATAGTGAATACAAGGTCAAAATTCGATAGTCATTTAAAAGAATTAAAAGATATGCTGATGGAAATGGCCCGCAAATCGGAAAATGCCATTAAGGAAAGTATTAATGCCCTAATAAATCAAGATATTGATAAATCAAATGAGATTATTCAAAATGATACAATCATCGATGATTTGGAACATGAAATTAATAATAAAGCCATTATCCTAATTGCAAAGGAATCTCCCGTAGCAAGGGATCTCCGGAAAATCATTGTCGCTCTAAAAATATCATCAGAGGTCGAACGTATTGCTGATAATGCTGTTAATATTGCAAAATCAACGGTACATATCGGCAAAGAAAAACATATTAAAGAAATAATAGACATTCCGATTATGATGAATCTTGCATTGGAGATGCTAAGTGATTCTTTAAACGCCTTCCTCTCGGAAGATGTCGAACTGGCAAAGACGTGTGCAAAGAAAGACGATAAGGTCGATGAAATGTATGGAAAACTTATAAAAGAGCTTATGGGATATGTACAGAAATATCCTGATCATATTAATCAAATTAATCAGTTAGCATTTGTATGCAGATATATCGAAAGGATTGCGGACCACTCAACCAATATTGGTGAGCATGTTATTTACCTTGTGACCGGAGAACGTTATGATTTAAATGCTTAAGATTGTTCATTAGAATGATGATAGAGCTAATGAATATGTCTAATACCTGATAATTTAATTGAAAAGGACTTTTGCTTTTCATCCTTTAAAAAAAGGACTTGTTCTTTTAAATTAACACCGCAAACTTTACCTTTCAGTATCTTCAAAGTTCCATTTGTATCATAATCAATAGTAATCATGCGATTGTTAGTAAACTGTCTTAAAAACATGGATATCCTCCTTTTATGTTG
This sequence comes from Neobacillus sp. 114, assembly GCF_030127045.1. Lineage (NCBI taxonomy): Bacteria > Bacillati > Bacillota > Bacilli > Caryophanales > Bacillaceae > Neobacillus > Neobacillus sp. 114. The sequence goes on from NZ_CP126144.1 coordinate 185,431, forward strand.
AAATTGTTTTTCATGCTTATTGTAAAATCGGTTTATTAAGTCAGTATGAAAGATGTGTAAAAGATCTTTATGTTTTAGTTGAAGTTTCTAAATATATAAAAAGGACGTTCAAGTAAAAAGTTATACTTGGCGTCTTTTTTTAGATCCAAAAAAGAATAGTAAATTCATCAGATTGGCGAGAAAGGGTATTTTTCTCGGCAATTTTTTATTTTGTCAAAACCTGAATTATCCAATTTTTATTAATCATCCCTGCTAACAGGCCTGTTGATTTCCGCTCCGGGCACTCGCTTTCCGCGGGGAGGTCCTAGAGCCTCCTCGGCGCTTTGGCGCCTGTGGGGTCTCCAGTGACCTCTATATCCCGCAGGAGTCGAGTGCCCTCCTCTCCAATCAACAGACTTGTTGAAAAAGCCTTTTATTAATTACGCTATAACAAATTAACACGGAGAATCATTAAAGAAAATGGATAAAAAAAGGCTATCGATAGTTTCTCGACAGCCTGAAGAATTGTAAATTCATGATTCTCATTATTTAACTTATCTTTACATAACCTTTACAACCAATTAAAACCACGTTAATACTTTTGGACTATCTTTATATGTGTAAGGCAAATAAATATAATCAAACTTCCTGAGGAGGAACCAACGCAATGAAAAGCTTGAAAAAATTAAGCCTTCTTACATTATTTGCAGCATTAATGGTCATCATGGCAGCTTGTGGAGGCAGTGCTTCAACAGATAAGAAAGAGGAAAATACTAGCAAGGAAAAACCTAAAACTGAAGAAGTGAAAGAACTTTCCGGTTCATTAGTTGTTTCTGGTTCGTCTGCGATGCAGCCATTAGTAGCAGCGGCAGCTGAAGAATTCATGGCAAAAAATCCAAAAGTTGATATTCAAGTAAATGCAGGCGGATCTGGTACAGGCTTATCTCAAGTATCTGAAGGATCTGTTCAAATTGGTAACTCTGACGTTTTTGCTGAAGAAAAAATTCCTGATAAAGCAAGTGAACTTAAAGATCATAAAGTAGCTGTTGTAGGTATGACTGCTGCTGTTAACCCTAAAGTTGGAATTAAAGATATTAAAAAAGATGACTTAATCAAAGTATTCACTGGTAAAATCACAAACTGGAAAGAACTTGGCGGGAAAGATCAAAAAATCGTTCTTGTAAACCGTCCTGACTCTTCAGGTACTCGTGCTATTTTCAATAAGTTTGCTCTTGACGGTGCAACACCTGCTGAAGGCGTGACTGAGGATTCTTCAAACACTGTTAAAAAGATTATTAGCGAAACAGACGGTGCTATTGGCTACCTTGCATTCTCTTACTTCACTGATGATACTGTAACTCCACTTGCAATCGATGGCGTTGAAGCAACTGCAGAAAACGTTCAATCTGGTAAATTCCCAGTGTGGGCATACCAGCACTCATATACTAAAGGTGAGCCAACAGAAATTGCAAAAGCATTCCTTGACTACCTAATGAGTGACGATGTTCAAACAACTTTATTGAAAGAACAAGGTTACCTTCCTGTAACGAAAATGAAAGTAGAACGTGACGCTGAAGGAAAACAAAAAAATCTATAATGATTGACAAAAAAGGTAAATGCACTAGCATTTACCTTTTTTAATATTTAATGAACTAAAAAAGCATCCTAACTATGCTTTTCAGGGTGTCGAGAAACTATCGATAGCCATTTTTTTATCCACTTTCATTAACGATTAACCGCGTTAATTCGTTTCAATGTTATTAATAAAAGGCTTTTCAACAAGTCTGTTGATTGGCGCTCCAGGCACTTCGCGCACCTTAGGGCGTGACGGGGAGCCTCCTCGTCGCTTCGCTCCTGCGGGGTCTCCCCTGCCCCGTACTCCCGCAGGAGTCTTCGTGCCTTCCGCGCCAATCAACAGGTGTATTCAATAAAGTCCTTCAACTCCAATAAAATAAGCCAAAAGAGTATAGCCAAAGCCAAAGTGAATATGAATGACCACCTTCTTCGTTTGACAAATATATTGATTTCTCTTTTCTTCTTGAAAAAGTTCGACCTTTTTATAGTGAGGACAAAGGCCGCCCATACGATCCCCTCATTCTTTTTAAAATGATAAACAGGCTCTTCTTACTGCAGCCTGCCAAAATATGAAAAAGATTGCAACACACTTATCAAGGATGGAAAATGTGTGTTGCATAATTTAGGTTGATTTGCCTCCCTGTTTATTGGAGTGGAGGGCACTCGACTCCTGCGGGATATAGAGGTCACTGGAGACCCCAAGGCGCCAAAGCGCCGAGGAGGCTCCAGGAGCTCCCCGCGGAAAGCGAGTGCCCGGAGCGGAAATCAACAGGCCTGTTAGCAGGGATAATCAATAAAAATTTGGTAATTTAGGTTTGGACAAAATAAAAATTGCCGATAAAAATAACCTTTCTCGACAATTTGAAAAGCATCCCAACGATGCTTTTTTATGTTTTAGCTGGCTTCACCTTCAGTGGTTGCCTTCTGATGATTTATTGAATACTTAGGAAGAACCCCAGGTTTTACTTCCTCATGTGGTTTACCTAGTGCATAGCCTTGCCCGTAATGTACTCTTTGTTCACGTATAAAATCAAGTTCTTCCATTCTTTCTATTCCTTCGGCGATAATTTCCGTAGAAGATTGTTTTGCGTATTCGATGATTAATTTAACCAAGTGCTGCTGCTCGATATTTTGATCGATATTTTGAATGAGGGATCTATCAAGCTTAATAAATTCAGGCTTTAGATAAATTAATGTTTTAAGACTATTGTAGCCAGAGCCAACATCATCAATGGCGATTCGATATCCTTGGGAACGATAATTGGAAAGGACCTTTTCAAACAGTACAAAATCTGTAACAGCACTTCTCTCTGTTAATTCAAAAACAACCTGGTTTGGTTCAATTCCAAGCTCAGATAAGAGCTGAAGTGTTTCGCCGCTTTGATAATTGGAATCTAATAAAACATTAGGGTGGATATTAATAAATAGTAATGAGGTTCTTTGTCGGACATTCCCTTTTAAGCGATTAATAAAACGTTTAAGAGAAATATTTCTACAAAAACATTCAAATAAAAACACTTGATTCGATTGTCCAACAAATTCATAAAACGTATCGGTGTTTGGAAATAGATTCGTTGCAATAGGACGATTTAAGGCTTCATATCCAACCGTTTCTCCGGACTCTAATTTAAGAATAGGCTGAAAGAATGTATCTAATGCATTATTTTTCATTATTTTTTGTAATTCCTTCAATCTCTTATAATACAACACTTCTTTCTTTAGTCTGTTATTTAAGTGCTTAAAATAAGAATAAAAGATACTACTCCTAAACGTCGTAATTAAATGTCTGTTTTCTTGACTATCCATGTTAAGCGCACCTGCTTTAATATGATGATTATAATTTTAATTTACAAATATTAATCTAATGTAAATTTAACAATGGACTTTTGTTAATTTTTTGATGGACTTTCCATAATTGTAATGAAGGTGTGGTATAGAAGTGAATAAGAAAATAGGCTCGGAATGTACCGAGCCTTGGTGAATCCAATATGTCTGAGATATAGATAATACTTTTAAGCGGTAATTTGAAACTCTTGCTTGGCCTTATTTTTTGTAGCTCTTTTACTTAACCATTCATACATAATCGGAATGATCAACAGGCTGATAAGTGTAGAACTGATCATACCGCCTATTACGACCATACCTAGTGTTTGAGAAACGATTGTGTTCCCGTTGCTTGAAAAGGCTAAAGGGAGCAGGGTCAGGATGGTTGTTCCTGCAGTCATTAACACTGGTCTGACCCTTGAAGAGGTGCCGACCAGAATGGCCTGTTTTGCCTCCATCCCTTCCGCTAAATTCCGTTCAATTTTATCAACCAGGACTATTCCATTGGTGACCACGATTCCTGCCAGCATTAATATTCCAATCATTGCTGCGAGATTCCATTCCATTCCGAATAGAACCATGCTCCACACGGAACCTATCAATGCCAATGGAATGCAAATAAGAACTGATGCTGGAGCATGCCAGCCTCGGAAAACAGCACTGATAATCATAAGGACCAGTACAAGAGAGAGGGCAAGAGCGAGACTCATCTCTAATACCATCTGCTTCACTTGTTGAGAAATCCCTCCAATTGAATACTCAACACCTGAGGGAAGATCTAATCCGTTCATGGTTTCTTTTACTTGCTGGGTTACCTTTCCAATGTCCTTTGTAATAATATTACCTGTAACGGCGGCAAAAGGACGGCCATCCTGCTCACTTATAACAGTTTGCATGCTTGTCTCCAACGTCGTTATTTCCGCAAGCGACACCATTGACCCATCCTTGGCTGTAAACATTTCATGCCCCATTTTGGATAATATTGTTTTTTCAGGTTCAGGGTCAGTTGCTGTTAGGTTATGTTTAAAGCCATCAGCATGAATAGCTATGGGAGTTTCTATATTACCTGATAAAATCTTCAGGCTGTCGTCTTGGGGCAGGTAACCATTAATACGTTTAAGAACTTCATCAACATCTAGTCCCAAGCTTTGAATTTTTTCCTGATTAAGTGAAAGATAATGTTTTATTGGTGCATCCGCATCATTCGCTGCTCCTTCTACACTTAATCCTGGAATCATCTGCAGTTTGCTTTTAACCAAAATAGCAGCTGCTGCGAGTCCCTGTTGGTCTCCGCCAGTTAAAATAACTTTTAGCCTGGAATCATCTCCTGCTATATTTTGGTTGGAAACCGTATAGACCGCAGTAGTTGAAAGTCTCCCGAGCTGCTGACGCAATTCCTTAACGAAAGAATCAATGTCGGATTGGTCTTTAATCCCAACAGATACATTGGCGATATTTTGTTTTTGCATCCAGCCGCCGCCTTCATCAAAGACATCATCAAACATTGGGGTAAAGTTCGATCCAAGAGTCGATGAAAATGTGTCCACTTCATGGTTATTCTTTAAGATCGTTTCAATATTTTTCACTTCGGCATCGACATCTGACAGCTGTGCTCCTTCAGGGAGTTCAATTTGAATGGCAACATCCTTTGACGGCCCTCTTGGAAAAAAGTTGACCGGAAGAAATGTGGCCGCTAAGATTGTAATGGCAAAAAGGAAGACGGTAAGTGTTGCAATCAATTTTTTCTTCAAGAAAACCCACTGGAGGATTTTTTGAGCGCTTGTCTCCATATCCATTGGCTTTGTTATAAGCGGTTTTTTCCATAATAAATAGGCTAGTGCAGGCACGACTATAATTGAAACTGCAAGAGAGGTCACAAGGGAAATCACCACCGACCAGGCAAATCCGGAAAATGCGGAACTAATTATCCCGCCAATGATTGAAATAGGTAAAAACACAGCAACCGTAGTGGCTGTCGAGGAAACAATCGCAGGAACCATTTCGACAACACCCTTTGCCAATCCCTGAACCGCCATATGGCCGTTGTTTGTTTCCAACTGCTTTCTGTACATATTATCGATTACAACAATAGAATCATCGACCACACGGCCCATCGCGACGATTAATCCGGAAATGGTTAAGATATTCAAGCTGACATCCATGGCCTTCAGGATTGCAGTAGTGGTAAGAAGGCAGATTGGCAATGATAAGGAAATGATCAAGGTTGAACGGGCATTCCTGAAAAATAATAATACACAGATGACAGAGAACAAAATCCCCAATAGTCCTTCTTTAATTAACCCTTTTAATGAAGTGTTTATTTCTTGTCCCTGATCCAAAAAGATTGAAAGGTCTACGGCATCTGACTTGACTTCGGGTATGGCTTGAATCCGTTCGTTAATTCGTGCTGTTACATCCGTAACATTGGAAGAAGGCGTTTTTAAGACATCCAACAGAACGCTGGGTTGGCCTGCACTCCTTGAAACCGTTTGTAAATTAATGATACTGCTCTCAATGTTGGCTACTTCTTGTAAACTTACATCTACTCCGCCTTTAACCGGGATTTTTATTTTTTGCAGGTCAGTTTGATTTAAGGTCCAGCCTGTAATACGGATTGGCATGGTAATTTGTCCATCTGGACCACCCTGTTCTTTAATGGTTCCCTGTGGCCAAATGGGGTGGATAGATGTAAGTGCAGATTGAATATCTTTTGGTGTTAACCCGTATTTGTGGAGTGCATCTTCTTTTAATGTCAATAGGTATCCGGCATTCCCGGCACCCGTGACACGCACTTCCCTAACTCCTGGAACCCGTTTGATTTCATTTGCCACCTTTTCTTGAAGGGTTGTACGCAAAAGATTTTCATCGATATTTTCAGTTCCGCTTGTCAAACTTATTCTCATTACGGGAAAGGAGTTCGTACTGACCCTTGTTATCAAAGGTTCTTTTACATCGTTAGGAAATTTGACCTTTTCAACGGAAGCTTTTACTTCCTCTTCGGCCTTTTCCATATCCGTATGATTGGGAAAGTAAAGGCTTGCCATTAAACCGCCGTCAAACGAATTGGTTTCCAAATAATCCAGTTTATCAACCGAGCGGACAGCCTCCTCAACCTTTGCTGTAATCATTTGTTTGACTTGATCAGCTTGATAGTTGTCTGCTTGTATTGTGACCATAAGGGCCGTGTTATTAATAGGAGGGAGGTAGTCACGCTGCATCTGAAAGGCAGAAATGGCTCCCCATGCGATAATTAACACAACGCAGGTCAAAATCAAAATGGACCGTTTCATGGTCCCTTCAATAAATCGAATCATGTTAGAAATCCTTTCTTGTATATGAATAAATTGCATGCTTGAAAAGAAAAGGGAGGCCGACCAAAGGGGCAGGCCTCCCTGAAAAAATTGTATAAACATTTTCAATAGATTACTTTTAGTGTCTGAAACTTATAAGTTAATTAGCATTTTTTTTCTCTCCTGGATAAGGTTTATCACCTTTTGCGGATTTCCAAAGAATCTTGTTCAATTTTTCTGAGTCGGCATGATCTACTCCTGAAAAGTCTAGTTCTGCGGATTCTTTCGCCATCGGTGCATTTTGCCCATTTTTACGATCAAGCGGATAGGTTGGTTCTTCTACTTTAAATGACTCGAAATTAGGTTTATGTGTAAATGTGTTGATCATTGGAACTGCAGAGGCATCAAATTGTGTCATCGGCTTCATGCCCAAAATCATTTCCATTGTCCGTAGCATGGAGGTGGTATCATACAATGTGCTGTCTACAGTGCGTGTTTGTGTATAAGGGCTGATAACAAGAGATGTTGTGCGGTGAGCATCAACAGAATCCCAGCCATTTTGAGCATCATCTTCTGTGACAAAGATGGCGGTGTCTTTCCAATATGGCGAGTGACTTACCATATCGACAAGCTTACCAAGTGCATAATCGTTTTCCGCTACCATCGCTTGAGGGGTTAATTCTCCAACCTTTGTTCCGAGTGTATGGTCGTTTGGAAGACGAACAATTTGAAGTTGTGGAAGATTCCCGTTATCGACGAATTGCTTAAATTCATCTGCCCACGCATCAAAGCGGGTAAGATCTGATATTTTTAAATTGTAAGAAGGGTAGTCTGGATCAAAGTTATTACCCATGCTCGCTTCGGCAGCCACATATTTACCTGTTTTACTATCATAATTGACGAACTCTCCATAGCTTCTGAAAGATACACCCGAGCGAAGCGCATTCGTCCATAGGAATCCGGCTTTTGGATAGGCTGCTTCATTGCCGCCTTCAAAGTCATAAGCACGGTTACGTCCGGAATAGTTAGCCAGCCAGTTTTTCTCGACATAATCATTTGATTGTGCAGCTGTAGACCAGTTATGTCCTTGGGCGCTGATTTCTGCATTTGCATAGAAATTATCCAATAAGACGAATTGGTCCGCCAGCTTATGAATATTCGGTGTAATATCTTTTCCGAAGATGGTTAAGCTCGGGTCGCCATTTCCTTTTTCCATATCACCAAATACCTGGTCATAGGTGCGATTTTCTTTAATGACATAAATGACATGTTTAATTGGTGATTCTTGGCCCTCGAAGCGTGGGATAGGAAATTTTTCGCTTGCACTATATCCTGTTGGTTTAGCTATTTCATTATTTTTTTCGACTTGTTTTGTATATTTTTTCAGCTGCTTGTCATCCGGAATGTCGATAAAGGACATGGTTCCTTTGATCATACTCCCGATGTACTGGCCGTCCCGGTTAGAACCTGCTCCAAGCCCCTTGGCATTTAGCACCATGAGCTGGCCATCATGTAAATAGATTCCGCTTGGGTACCATGCAGTCGGAATTAACCCTTTCACTTCTCCTTTTTCCAAATCAATGACCGCCACGTCGTTATTTCCTCCATTGGAAACAAACAAAGTCTTGCCATCATTGCTTAGGGTAAGGGCATTTGGCTGGCTTCCCATTGGAGCATTTTTATAAGGGCTAAGCGATATCGTTTGGATTTCTTTTTGTTGTACTGGGTCAATGACGGAAACGGAATCACTGTCGGAATTGGTTACATAGATCATGCCATTCACGGAGTTCTCAACAATCGCATTTGGATGAAGGCCTGTTGGAATGGTATTTTTGATTTCGAGTGTTTCTGGGTCAACAACACTGATGCTGCTTTCTCCCCAGTTGCTGACATATAGTGATTTTCCATCGTTACTTAAAATAGCTGCGTAAGGATGCTTCCCAACACCAATTGTTTTTACGATTTGATTGGTGGCAAGATCTACTTTTGAAACGGAATGGTTTAAATTATTTGCAATAAAGAGGAACTTTCCATCCTTAGAAACGGAAATACCAGCAGGATAGAAGTTTGTTTTGCTGCTGTTTTGTAGCATGATTGGAGATTGTTCTGTTAATGTTCCATTATCAAAACCATAAACGCGAATTTTGTTATTGCCTCCGGCTGAAGCATAAACTGTTTTTCCATCTGGACTAAATGCAACCCCAAAATAAAGTGCTTCCGGAGATTTGTAAGGAATGGTCTGTATGACTTCTTGAGTTTGAACATCTACGACTTGAAGAGATTGTTCACCTTGTCCATCGTTGGAAACAATCAGATACCGATGATCCGGACTTAGCGCGCCACCCATCGGGAAATCGCCAAGCGTTACTTGTTTACCCGAAGGGGTAACAATCCATCCATGTGGAGTAACAGCCGTTCCATTTTCTTGGGGTCCAACCAATTGGGTGTAGCCGGCATAGGCAGATGTTGATCCAAGAATCAAAGTAGCCAGAGAAGCCGCCAGAATTTTCTTCTTTTTCATAAAACCCTCTCCCTTTTAATCAGTAATCTATTACATCATTAATCCTACTCCGTTTTTGTAAACTGGGAATTAAATAGAATTAAAAAGTATATAAATATAAATGGTAAAATTTGATTATTGACTCTACTAAATAGTAGTTTTGTCGTGTGTTTTTATCTAACTATGTAAAAAAACCCGGGAATCAATAGATTACCGGGTTTAAACCTTAGAAAATTCCTTACTATTTATAAATCTTAATCATTTTTTCAAATCTTCTAGTGAAGGCAGTCCGGAAATATAACCTATTCCACCAGTACGATTAATACCGATTTCTTTTTCCATTGCCTTTATTAGTTCCACTTTATCCACGGCAGAAATGTTCTTCGTATCTAATTCATCACCAGGATGTTGGAAATTGCTCATAATATAAGAGTGTCCTTTTAGATTATCTGCTGCAAATAAACCAGTTGATTCAGCCCCTGCTGGTACTGATAAAACTCTTGATAATTCCTTTGTATCAACATTATAGGCCCATACGAAGTTATTGGTATGCATTCCGCTGTCTTCACCAATGAACAATGTTCTTAATGCTTCGGAATAGCTTAAATTATCAGTATTGGCTACTGAATTCACATCTGCTGTATTTCCAAATGCATCTGCAGATGGCATGTCCTTCCCGGCAATAAGCCCAGACATTTTAGCCGCTACATACTCACTGTTTATCTTTTGGCCTTGACTGTCTTTTTGTCCAGCTGTTAAATCCAATTGATACGTAACACCAGATTTAATTTTTGGAAGATGGATATCATCGACTGGATCCGTGGAGCTTGCTTCCATACCTTTGCTTTGGTCGGAAATCGCAATGTATACTTTCTTGTCCTTTTCGTTTAGGGTTACGCCTTCCATTTTGTTAAATTCAGCTGTAGCTCCAAGCATTGCTGCATAACGGCGGGACTCTAAAAACGCTGCCGCTTTTTCCATACCAGGCTTCAATTTCAAGTATTCCGTTTTTCCGTAGGAATATTGCTTAACAGCTTTAAAGCCTTCCTTTGGCACGTCTGATGTTTCGAAGATATCACTGAACTTAACACCGCTGTCAATAATGGCTTTGACTTCCTTGTCCGTTGAATGGCCAAGATTAATCCATTCCAAATCACCTGCTCCGCCATTTTCTGTACCGGTTTGGTGGAATTTCGCTGCATAGAGTGTACCAGCAGATAAATCCTTCGCTTTATCTGCTACATACATAAACAACGTCGTATAGGATCCGTCATCTCCGAAGAAGGCAGTACGCTTATCAGGCATCATCTTCATTACTTCGTGCGAGAAACGTCCAGCACTGTAATGTTTTTCGACCGATGTAGAACCATCCTTGTTTACAGTAATTTCAGGAATGAATCCATAGAAATATGGATTTGCTTTTGAAGCATCCCCGAAATAAAGCTTTGCAAAGCTTTCTACTTGAGTTCTGGAAGAGGATGTTGAATCCAATTCAAAACTGCGGGCATCCGGCTCATATTCCTCAGAACCTAAATGGGTATTCCAAGGTGAAAGGGAACCGTTACAAGGAATCCATAGACCATTTACGCTTGAAAAATCAATCTTCTTTACCTGTTTCTGTGTTAGCTCACCGGTCTTATTATTTTGGTCAAGAGTTGTCAGGGACATAGATGCAGGAACAATTCCATATGCGGATTTGCCAGCAGCATCGATCGTTTGGTATTCATAATGAGTTACCATGTATTGTTTCCCGGCAATTGGCTTTAATAAACTATTGGAATCAGGAGCATCGGATACATAGTACGTTGGATTCCCTTCTACACTAGTATCCATGATTGGATTTCCGTTTACATCAATCGGAGTACCAGCAGGAATCAGCTCGCCTTTATTGATAGCCACTTTATCTTCAGATTTAAATAGTTTCTGATAAGTAAGCGGGAAGTTCTTTACTTCACCATTGCTATATTTTACATCTACTGATGCTTCTGTGTACGTTTTTACCATTTTATCAATAGTAGTAGGTGCTGGCATTCCGTTAAACTTAACAGAATCAATTTTTACTTGATTATTAGATGCAGCTGCCGCTGGAGTTAAGGCAGGAATTGTTAATGATAGAGCGAGGGCAATGGTCGTGCCTTTTTTGCCAATACGGAAATTTTTCATTATGATCCTCCTCAAAGATTCATTACTTTTTTCGTACATACCTATTAAACAGGAAAAATATTAAGGCAGTGTATATCTTTTGTTAAGAGAAATTAAAGAATTTGTAAATGCAAAAAACTCCAAACTATTTAACTGTTTTAGTGCTAATTTTATAAAACTTTTTTCCTGAAATTATCTACTAATGACAAAAAACAGTGTGGTTTTACCTATTAAGATGGCATCATTTTTGTTGGGAATTAAGCAGCGTGGTAAAGATTGATGAAATATTTCATGCCATTTGGTATTGATTGACATAAATTCCTTACAATATATTTAGTTTTCTATGGATTCAACTTAATAATTCAGGTTTATGCTTCTTTAAGTAAGAAAAAATTCTATAAAAGTGGGGATCTGGATGGAAAAGTTGAAAGGGAAACGTAAAAAAATCATTGCAGGAGCTGCGCTTGCATCCTTGCTATTCGGTTCAAGCGTATCGGCGGCGTATACTTGGTTCGCTGGTCCTCAGGAGGACGGTACAGCTGTTACGACCAATGGCTGGCACCTGACGCCTGCCGGAAAACAAGTGAATTTAGGGAATTTTCCGATTGGCGGAGCATTGTCTCCAGATGGAAAATACATCGTGGTCTCGAACGCCGGAATCGGGACACAATCATTGCAAGTTGTAGATACTGAAAAGAAAGAAGTTATACAGACCATATCTTATGATTGGCCTGAAGCCTTGTATATTGGTGTTGTCTTTAGCCCCGATGGGAAAAAAATGTACGCCTCCGCGGGCGGAAATAACAAAATTCGTGTTTTTGATTTTGCTGATAGCAAGCTTACTGAACAATCTCCGATTCAGATGAAGGACCAAAACCAAACGGATTTTTACCCAGCGGGAATTTCTATTTCACCTGATGGTAAACTTCTATATGTTGCAAATAATATGAATCATTCAGTATCTCGTATCAATCTAACCACCAATCAAATTGAAGGCACTTCTGTTGTTGGAAAAAGTCCATATGCAGCTTTTGTCAGCAGCGACGGAAACACTTTGTATGTCAGTAATTGGGGAGAGAGCAGCGTGACGGTCCTAAATGCAACGGATTTAAGCGTGAAAAAGACCATACCAGTAGGACTGCACCCAAATGCTATCGCAGAAAACCCGGTGGACGGATCCATTTATGTTGCCAATTCTGATAGTGACGAAATATCGGTAATTGATTCAAAGCGGCTGGAGGTAAAAGATACTGTTTCGCTCGCTCCATACCGTGGGGCACCTACTGGGACACAGCCAGATGCTTTAACTGTAAGTGAGGACGGGAAAACACTTTATGTGGCAAACACGCTGAACAACAACATAGCTGTTATCGATCTTGGGAATGGCACCGGCAAAATGAAGGCAAAGGTTAAAGGACTTATCCCAACTGGATGGTATCCGACAGGTGTTTACCTTGGCAAGAATGATAATCAGCTGATGGTTCATAATGCCAAAGGACTTGGAGCAGGACCAAACGGAGACTCCCATGAATGGCTTGGAAACATGATTAAAGGTACTATGTCATTTATTGATGTGCCTGACCAAGAACAGTTAAAAAAATATACCAAACAAACCAATGATAATAACCAGGTCAAAGAAGCAGAAGCCAATAGCTGGTGGAAAGACGCAGAAGGCAAAAAAGACTTCCCTATTCCCCGCTATCCTGGTAAAGGCAAATCACCTATTAAGCATGTGATATATGTAATTAAAGAAAATCAAACCTATGACCATGTTTTTGGAGATTTAGGTAAAGGAAATGGGGATCCCAGCCTGGCTCTGTATGGAAAGGAAGTAACACCGAACCATCATAAGCTTGCCAATCAGTTTGTTACGTTAGACAATTTTTATGCAGACGCTGAAGTGAGTGCAGATGGCCACAACTGGACAACAGCTGGTAAGGCGAATGATTATGTACAAAAGAACTGGCTTGCTAATTACTCCGGAAGAAACCGCGATTATGATTTTGATGGCGGCGGAGGAGGAAGTATTCTCGACGATGCTCCTTACACAAGATCTAAAGAGGGATATATTTGGGATATAGCAATGAAAGCCGGCCTAACCTTCCGTAATTACGGAGAATTCGCCTACAATTATGATCCAACAACGAAAACCTATTTGCCTAATAATCCAGGTACAACCAATTTTGGCGGCAATTACGATCCCTATTACCCAAGTTGGGATTTAAACATCTCGGACGTGACAAGATACAAAGAATGGGAAAAGGAATTTAGAGAATTTGAAAAGAATGGAAACCTTCCGCAATTAGAAGTGGTTTATTTACCAAACGACCATACAGGCGGTTCAAAGTGGGGTCCAGAGCAGATGGTTGCGCAAAATGATTACGCACTAGGTAAACTTGTAGAAACAGTAAGTCATTCAAAGTATTGGAAAGACACGGCTATTTTTGTAGTAGAGGATGACGCTCAGGGCGGCATAGACCATGTAGATGCCCATAGAAGCGTAGCGTTAGCCATCAGCCCTTACACGCAAATAGGCAAAGTGGATAGTACGTTCTATGATACACCTGCAATGCTGCGGACAATGGAGCTCATCTTGGGCTTGCAGCCAATGACTCAATTTGAGGCGGCAGCAATTCCGATGTTTAACTCCTTTACCGATCGGCCTAACTTTACAACTTATAACATGGAGCGAACAAAATACTGGACCGAAGAAGGTGACACTCAGTCTAGTCAGCAGCCTAAACCTGCGTCAAGCTCTCTATACCCTGCAGATATGGATTTCTCCAAACCGGACTCTGTAGACCGTAAGAAACTGAACGATGAAAACTGGAAGATTATCAAAGGTCACTATCCGAAGGAAAAGAATAAATAATAGAATTAAGTATTTTTCTTAGGAATCATTGTTAATTGAAAAAGGAGCTGACTTTGTGAGTAAAATTCTACTATTCTACTTATGGAGTCAGCCCCTTTTTTAACTAGCTGAGCTCAGAAAAAAACAGTTCGATTATATGAACTGTTTTTTTTTCTGAGTTAATATATCCTTACTATTAAACGCTCAAAAAAGTATAGATTCCCCATTTATTTTTTAAGTTCAATAATAAATTCGCTTCCTTCGCCAGGAGCACTTATTACACTGATTTGACCATGATGGGCTTCAATTAAATGTTTAACGATGGCCAAGCCAAGACCTGTGCCGCCGGAGTTTCTGCTTCTGGCACGGTCAACGCGGTAAAACCGCTCGAAAATACGTGGGATTTCTTCTTTTTTAATTCCTATGCCTGTATCTTTAACATGAACACGGACAGTTTCACCTTGCTCGAGAAGGATAACCCCTACATTCCCATTGCTTGGTGTATAAGTAATGGCATTGCCAATTAAATTGATAAACACTTGCTTTAGCCGATCTACATCCCCATGTATTTGCACGTGTTCCTCTGGACAAAGAAGCTCGAGGCTAATGTTCTTTTCCTCAGCCTTCCCTTGGAGGAGTGTAATAACATCTTCAAGCAATTTAAATAAATCGATTTTCTGTATGTTTAACTTGAAGCCTTGCTGTTCTATTTTTGAAAGATCCAAAAGGTCTTGTATGAGTGATTGGAGCCGTTCACTTTCTTTTAAAATAATGGACAGGAAGGATTCTAACGTCTCTTGATTGTTCATCGCACCGTCCAACAGAGTTTCAGTAAAACCTTTAATCGATGTAATCGGGGTTTTTAATTCATGTGAAACATTTGCCACAAAATCCTTTCGCATTTGCTCGAGCTTTTTAATTTCTGTAATATCGTGAAAGACGAGCAAAACACCTTTCCAAACATGATTTGTTCCAATAATCGGCACGCCGTATACAACAAAATATCTTCTTTCAATTAATAATGGAATGAGTAATTGTTTACTTACCTTTTGTTCTAGCCGAAAAACTTCAGTCACTAAATCACGAATTTCTTCCTGATCGATGACTTCGTAATACAGCTTATTTAAATAATCGGCTTGGCTTACTTGAAAAATATCAATAAATCCTTTATTTATTAAATTGATGTATCCCTTGCTATCAATTAGGACCAAACCCGCTCCCATATTTTCAATCAATACTTTTAGCTGCTCCTGTTGCATTTCTTGGGATTTAGCCAGTTCCTGAAGGTTTTGGGCCAGCCTATTAAGGGATTTACCTAACATTCCAGTTTTGTCCAGCCCATTTACGTTTGTTCTTGCCCGGTAATTTCCTTTGGCGAGTTCAATAGCGACATCTGTTGCTTCAACAACTGGTTTTGTAAACTTAGAAGTAATTCTTATTCCAAGAAAAATGATGACCACTACGGCAATGACAAGGAATAAGGCAATGCCCCATATGATTTTCATTTTTAGGCCATCGCTCATTGATTCTATATAGAAGCTTTTAAGCAGCTCACCAAGCAATATTCCTAAACCCACTAATACGAAGCTGATTAGGGTGATTAATGCCATTACTAACCTTGTCCTAAATATGGTCATTCGTCTTTATGCTCCTCAAGTTTATAGCCCAGTCCACGTAACGTTTTAATATAAACTGGCCGCTTTGTATCTTCCTCTATTTTTTCTCGTAAATGCGAGATGTTTACATCGACAATTCTAGTATCCCCTACAAAGTCATAATTCCAAACAGCACTGAGCAGCTGTTCGCGGGTTAACACTCGACCCTTATTTTGGGCTAGAAATAGAAGCAATTCAAATTCCTTTAATGTTAAATATAGCGGTTTTTTCTGAAGGTAGGCTTCATATCGTTCAGGATGGATGACTAGATTACCTATTACTATTTCCTGTTGCTCATCATTAGTCTTTTCGGAAGATTGTTCCGCTTGGGCTTGGATTCTTCTTAAGATTGCTTTTACTCTGGCAATTACTTCTCGCGGGCTGAATGGCTTTATCATATAATCGTCGGCGCCAAGCTCAAGACCTAATATGGTATCGAATACATCATCTTTAGCTGTTAACATGATAATAGGAGTCTTGATGTTTTCCAGACGAAGCTGTTTGCATACTTCCATTCCATCTAATTTTGGAAGCATTACATCTAAAACGATAATATCCGGTGACTCCTGTTCTGCTAACAGTTTTCCTTCTTCACCATCCATCGCTGTTATAACTTCAAAACCAGCCTGCTCCAAATTATATTGAAGAAGCGTCACAATAGACTGTTCATCATCTACAACAAGTACTTTAGTTTTCATAATACACCCCCATTCAAGAATACATACAAATTGTTAACCCTTTATTAGGGGAATGTAAATCTAAAGTAAAGACAATGTAAATAATTGAGACGTGGGGACGGTTCTTCTGCCTCAATATCAAAAAGTGAGTAAATAACAATAAAGAAAAAGGTAAGCCTCAGCTTACCATTTATCCAAAAGCGCTCTTACATTGAGTTATAAGTCTTCAGAAAATCCTCCACTGCTTTAGTCAAACTCATCGCTTCAGCCGAGTTATTATTTGAACCAAGCAGCTTGGTGATCTCCCGATGTGTTAATGAATGAGTTACAAATATATCTGCTGTATTGCCAGTTTTTTTTGTCTCTTCAATAAAATTAAAAACACTATTTCTGTTTTGGGTAACCAACAACATGGGCGGCAGGTGTTGATTAGCTGCATTAGCAGCAGGGGATGCCGCCATCCATGCTTGACGATCATGGCCAAAAACCTCTTTGTATTGCTCATTTTTAGGGAGAAACTTCACTAAGTCGATTGGTCCATCCAGATTTACTATGGATTGTACCGAGTTTGCTGGTATCCCCGCATGTTGCAAATAGCTTTGGTCCGTACCGATGAGCATGACCAAATGTCCGCCTGCAGAATGCCCCATTAAATTAATCCGCTTTTTGTCAATATGATATTGGTCAGTACGGTCGTAAACCCATTTCACCGCGGTAGAAATATCATTCGCCATGTCATTGTACGTTGCATTAGGGTGGAGCCGGTAATTTACGGATATGAATACATACCCTCTGTTTGTGTAAAAAGAGGGCTTATCCGATACATTAGATTTATCACCTCGCATCCAGCCTCCGCCATGAACATAAATGATAACAGGGTGATTTATGCTCTCTTTACCACTTGGTGCATAAATGTCTAATGTTTGCTTCACATCTGTCCCATAATGAATGTTCATATGTTTCAATTCTTGCCCATTGATAGATTGAGTAAAGGACATTGTTATAACCAAAGTAACGGACAATAGAAATAGTCTGAAAAGCATTGGCTTCATCTCTTTCTTCTTTTTAAAAAATAGATTGCCCTAATTATTGGTAAAACTATTCAAGGGTTTATTTAGTTCATATGAGAGATAAACGGAATTGCTAAATGCATGATTTGTGCGGTTTAATATCAATATAAAGAATGTTGAATTGTTTTAAATAGGCGGGGATAAGAGTGGTGCAGCATATAGATTATCTGCTTATGCATTATGGATATTTTGGTATCATTATTGCTTTAATCGGCGGCATTATTGGATTGCCGATACCTGATGAGGTGCTTTTGACCTATGTCGGTTATAATGTCTTCCAAGGGAAGATGGCGTTCCTAACCTCATTGGTTTGTGCTTTTATAGGGGCTGCTGGCGGTATTTCCCTTAGCTACTTAATTGGATATAAATTCGGGTTACCTCTGCTGTTAAAGTATGGCCCGAAAATTCACATTACCGAGGCAAAAATCAATCGAACCAGAAGGCTTTTTGAAAAATTTGGCCCGCCACTTTTAGTGGTCGGTTATTTTATCCCTGGAATCCGCCACCTAGCAGCCTACGTGGCCGCCATAAACAAATATCCATTTAAAAAGTTTATCGTTTTTGCCTATAGCGGTGCGCTATTGTGGACCTTTACATTCATTACATTAGGGAAAAAACTTGGGCAGGACTGGATCTTGGTTGAGAGATATTTATCTAAATACAGTATTTACATTATTTTGTTGGCACTCATCCTATTCGGCGGTTTTTATTTTTATTGGCGGCGAAAGGGAATGGTCGGAAAGGTGTAAAGCAGGGTTACTTACACTCTTTTATTTTGGAAATATAAAAAGTGGCCGTATAGAGAGATTATACATACCCGAACCCAAGTAAAAAACAAGAACAAGGTCACGTAGGGAAGTTCTACGTGCCTGAAACCCAGTAAAAAGTGAGCATGAGGTAACGTAGAGGGGTTCTACGTGCCCGAACCCAAGTAAAAAACAAGAACAGGGTCACGTAGGGAGGTTCTACGTGCCCAAACCCAAGTAAAAAACGAGAACAAGGTCACGTAGGGAGGTTCTACGTGCCCGGACCCAAGTAAAAAACGAGAACAAGGTTACGTAGGGAAGTTCTACGTGCCCGGACCCAAGTAAAAAACGAGAACAAGGTCACGTAGGAAAGTTCTACGTGCCCGGACCCAAGTAAAAAACGAGAACAAGGTCACGTAGGGAGGTTCTACGTGCCCGGACCCAAGTAAAAAACGAGAACAAGGTTACGTAGGGAAGTTCTACGTGCCCGGACCCAAGTAAAAAACGAGAACAAGGTTACGTAGGGAGGTTCTACGTGCCCGGATCCAAGTAAAAAACGAGAACAAGGTTACGTAGGAAAGTTCTACGTGCCCGGACCCAAGTAAAAAACGAGAACAAGGTTACGTAGGGAAGTTCTACCTGCCAGGACCCAAGAAAGAAAAACTAGAACAAGGTTTTATAAGCTTTCTATAATAAACGAAGCCGAGTAAATAGAAAGAATGGGCTCCGATTAATGATTTATTATTTATTTACTCGAAATAGTACCATCTACCATACCCAATCGTTCTAAAATACTTTTTTAATACCTGTCTAATAATCTTTTTAGAAACGGCTCCTCCACACCACTCATAAATAACAGTAGTTGTAATTTTCCTCTTTGGAAAAAGTAGCTTAAACTCCTCCACACAACGCAAAATCCCAAATTCAATCAACACTTGGTGGCCGCAATTATGGCACACCAACTTTCCGTCTACAACCAAAATCGAAAAAGATTGGCATTTATCACAAATCATATCCTTTTTTAATTGTTCATACGAATAAGCAGGCACCATTTCATAAGGGGACTCAATAAGGAATTTAATTGCGATGGAAAGATGATTGGGTAATTTCGAGGTACTTGATATAAGGTAAATTCGGGATTTATATGGACAAGGTGAGATACAACGTTACACTTGTAGCCGAGGCTATGGAGTAATTGGCGAAAATAGGATTCGCATCTCTCTAACTGGAGCAGTGGATTCTTTCGCTCCTCCCCATTGATGGAAAAGAATTTCCCGCCTTCATAATAGTAATCGCCTTCAAAGTTTTTTACATCATAAAGATTAATGGTTTCTTTAAAAATAATTGTCGTATCAATTTGGAAATAGGTGTTATTAAATTTGAAAAGCAAATCGTTTAAAACAAGTCCTTCACACCTGAGCTGTTCAGTTACCAGTTGGTCAAACATCACTTCTCCATCATAGCCCTTTTGTTTATTCTCATAATACCTCCTTTCTTGTTCAGTTAAATTTCCTCGTGCATTCAACAACCTCATAATTTTCAAAAAATCTGGCTCAACTCGGGGCTTATATGCCATAGTCAACGTCCTTTCTTTTCTCAAAAATCCACCTCAAGTTTACTAAAGATTTTCATCTTGGCATTAGTTTATTCTTGAACAATTTGTTAATTTTCTATCAAATCTTCGAGTGTCCAACTTCTCAAAAAAATAAAATTGGAAGGAAATAGAATTCGGGATTCAGAATATATAAATAAAGGGCAATGGCCCTATTTTTAGAGAGGAGGAATTTTCAATGTCAAAAAAGGTACTGATTTTAGCAGGGGACGCTGTAGAAGCGCTGGAGGTCTATTACCCATATTTTCGCTGCTTGGAAGAAGGGTTTGAGGTGCAAATCGCAGCCCCTTCGAAAAAGAAGCTGCAGACAGTCGTTCATGATTTTATCGGCTGGGATACTTATACGGAAAGCAAAGGATACTTAATCGAAGCCCAAACTGCTTTTGAGGATGTAAATCCTGAGGAATTCGACGGGCTGATTATTCCAGGAGGAAGGGCACCGGAATATATCCGCTTAAATGAGAATGTGCCGGGAATCGTTGCCCATTTCTTTGAGGCAAACAAACCAGTTGGTGCCATTTGCCATGCTAGTCTCGTTCTAACAACTGTACGCCAGTATATGGAAGGCCGCGAGTTAACTGCCTATATTGCCTGCAAACCAGATGTGGAAGCGGCAGGAGCGACTTATATTGAAAACCATCTCCATGTTCAAGGAAATCTCGTTTCCGGCCATGCCTGGCCAGACCTGCCTGGCTTTATGAGGGAATTTATTAAACAATTAAACCAAAATAAATAACAATTTAGGCAGGAGCGCAGCAATGCTTCTGCTTTTTTAAAATAAGTGTATTTTCTGAACCTTCGAACAACTGTATTGACAAAAACATAGATGGCATATATGCTAGTCGCAAGTATGGACAAATACCAGCAGGTGGAATTAGGGAGATTTTTAAAAGGAGGGACTTATATGTGGATTGAACCGAATGAATTGCCAGTCAACAAGGTTCAGTATTTGGATGAAAACGGAAAGCTGACAAACGGGGCGCCTGAGGTAAGTGATGACGAGTTAATTGCAATGTACAAATGGATGGTTCAAGCAAGAGTATTTGACCAAAGAGCCTTAAAGTTTCAGAGGCAGGGGAGAATTGGTACATATGCACCATTAAGCGGGCAAGAGGCAGCACAAGTTGGCAGCGCTTTCGCACTTGAGAGGCAGGATTGGATTTATCCAAGCTATCGGGAAGGGGCGGCGCTTTTTGTTCACGGGTTCCCGATGAAAAACTTTTTCCTTTATACGATGGGGCATTTAAAGGGAACTGATGCCGAAGGAGCCAATGTTTTTCCGGTGCAAATTATCATCGGTGCGCAGTGCCTTCATGCTGTAGGCGGGGCATGGGCAGGTAAATACCAAGGTGAAAACAGTGTCAGTGTGACCTATATCGGTGACGGCGGTACCTCCGAAGGTGATTTCCACGAGGCCCTCAACTTTGCCGGTGTTTACAAGCTTCCGATGGTCTTCTTCGTTCAGAATAACCAGTGGGCCATCAGTGTTCCGAGATCAAAACAAACGGCGAGCGGGACAATCGCGCAGAAGGCAGTTGCCTATGGAATCACTGGGATTCAGGTGGATGGCAATGACGTTCTCGCGGTTTACACGACAATGAAGCATGCGTTAGAGAGGGCGCGCAGCGGACAGCCTGTATTAGTTGAAGCTGTTACATACAGACAGGGCCCGCATACCACCGCGGATGACCCGACAAAATACCGAAATAAAAGCGATGTAGATGAGTGGCTCGCCAAGGATCCGCTCAAGCGAATAAAGGCGTTTTTACTTGAAAAAGGAATCTGGAATGAAGAGCTGGATCATAGAGAATTTGAATTAGCCGAACAAAAGGTCACAGAGGCTTTTGAAATGGCTGCAAATACTCCAAAAAGCAAAGTGGAAGATATATTTGAAATCGTTTATGAAAAAAAGACCAGCCAGCTTACTGAGCAGCAGCAATCTGTTTCATCAGAGGGGGTTTTGAAATAATGACCGCAATGACAATGATAGAGGCAATTAATTTTACCTTAAAGAAGGAAATGGAAAGAGACCAGAGAGTCATTTGCTTGGGTGAGGATATTGGAAAAAACGGCGGTGTGTTCCGGGCAACTGACGGTCTGCAGGCTATCTTTGGAGAAGATCGGGTAGTAGATACGCCAATTGCGGAATCGGCTATCGTTGGTACGGCAGTCGGCATGGCAGCAAGGGGCCTTCGGCCGGTGGCGGAAATCCAATTCTTTGGGTTTATTTATGAAGCGATGGATCAAATGGCATCGCAGGCAGCGAGACTCCGCTTTAGGTCTGGCGGGGTGCTGGGTGCGCCAATGGTCGTCCGTGCACCATATGGCGGGGGAGTCAAAACGCCGGAGCTGCATTCTGATAGTTTAGAAGGTTTATTTTTGCATTCACCGGGGCTGAAAGTGGTAATGCCAAGTTCCCCTTATGATGCCAAGGGGCTGTTAACCGCGGCCATCCGCGATAATGACCCAGTTTTATTTTTGGAGCCGATGAAGCTATACCGCGCCTTTAAACAGGAGGTGCCGGAAGAGGATTACTTGATTGAGATTGGCAAAGCCAAGGTTGTAAAAGAAGGCGAAGACCTAACGGTAATTACGTGGGGACAGACGGTACCGCTCGTAAGCAAGGTAGTTGAACAGTGGGAGCAGGAGCAGCCTATTTCGATTGAGATTATTGACCTGCGGACGGTGTCACCGATTGACGAGGATACCATCATTGCTTCCGTGCAAAAAACAGGACGAGCCATGATTGTTCATGAGGCGGTAAAAACCGGGGGACCGGGTGCTGAAATTTCCGCGATGATTAACGAAAAAGCGTTGTTCCATCTGTCGGCGCCAATTGTCCGGGTTACGAGCTTTGACACGCCTTATCCGGTGCCATCAGTGGAAGAAGACTGGCTTCCAAATGCAGACAGAATCAGCCAAGGGATTAGAGAGGTATTAGCACATTAATTTTTCAAAAATGGGAGTGGCATAAAAATATGGCTTATGAATTCCGTCTTCCTGATATTGGCGAAGGCTTACACGAAGCAGAGATTTTGACATGGTTTAAGGCGGCCGGTGACTATGTAAAAGAAAATGAGAACATCGTAGAGGTGCAAACCGATAAGGCTGTGGTGGAAATTTCGTCACCAGTCGGGGGAGTAGTACAATCCTTCGGCGCGGAAGTCGGCGAGGTTGTGAAGGTCGGCGAAGTTTTATTCACGGTTCTAGAGGACGTAAAGGCTGGAGCGGGAGTGCTGGTGTCAGCTGGTAAAACTTCCGGACAACATGAATCCATCCAGCAAGGCTCAAACGGGATCAATACATTACAACGAGAATCCACACAATTTGAACACACGAAACAAGTCTCCACACAAACCAATTCATTTACTCAACATAATTTACAACAAAATTCAGTAGGTATTTTACCAAAGAAACGCGTTATCGCAGCACCGTCTGTCAGAAAGCTGGCAAGGGAACTTGGTATCGATATTACCGAGGTTGTGTCAACAGGAAAAGGCGGAAAAGTGACGGAAAAGGACGTCAGGAACTTCAAGACACTCGCAGAGAAAGAGGCAGCGGCGACTGTTGCGACATTTGAGTTGCAGGAGGCAGCGGCAGTATCTGCGCCGTTTAAGTCTCCGTCAGAACGAGAAACAGCAGCGAGACTTGAAGAGGAAGTAAGGGAGCCAATCCGTGGCTTAAGGAAAAAAATCTACCAAAACATGAAAATATCAAAATCCACAGCTATCCACTGCAGCGGAATGGACGAGGTCGTTGTCACTAAGCTTGTTGACTTCAAGAAACAGCTGGAGCCGCATGCAGAAAGAGCTGGAGTCAAGCTTACATATCTTCCGTTTTTTGTGAAGGCCGCAGCTAAGGCACTAAGCCGGTATCCTATCTTTAACGCAACGGTAAACGATGAGAAGCTAGAAATTATCTACAAGAAAAACATTCATATTGGGGTTGCCGTGGCCACGGATGACGGCTTGCTCGTCCCGGTCATCAAACATGCTGACCAAAAGACGATTTTGGAAATAGCAGCGGAGCTTCAAGATCTATCAAAGCGGGCGAGAGAAAGAAAATTAAAACCGAATGAGCTTTCGGGCAGTACATTTACAATTTCGAGTACAGGCGGAAATGGCGGCTGGTTTGCCACTCCAATCATCAACTATCCAGAAGTCGCCATATTGGGCGTTCACAGCATCAAGAAAAAACCAATCGTCCAGGACGACCAAATCGTCATCGGTCAAGTCATGGGCATGTCCATCACCTTCGACCACCGCGTCATCGACGGGGCCCCTGCCAACGCCTTCATGGAAGAAATCGGCACCCTCATCGGAAACCCGGAACTATTCATCTTGGAAGGACGATAATTTGATAGGGTGAAATAATATGGTGTCAGGCACCGCGCGCGGACATTTGTCCGCGATGGGTAGACAGTTTGTGAATTTGTGAGGGGGGCGAGGTTGTGTGGCTGTATGATGAGTTGTTAAGGATTGTTGGGGATGCTGAGCGGGTTAGTGTGAATGGGGCGGTATTGGAGCAGCATAGTAAGGGGATTTCTTATCACTCGCCGCGGATGCCTGATGTGGTGGTTTTCCCGGCTACTAAGGAAGAGGTCAGCCGTATCATGCGGTTTGCTAATGAAAATAAGGTTGCGGTTGTCCCGTTTGGGGCGGGATCGAGCCTTGAGGGGCATATCATCCCTTTAAATGGCGGCATTAGTCTTGATTTTACGTTGATGAATGAAATTATCTCCGTTCGCCCTGATGATTTTATTGCCACGGTTCAGCCGGGGGTTACGAGAAATCAGCTAAACCAAGCGTTGAAAAAGTATGGACTCTTCTTTCCGGTCGACCCGGGAGCAGATGCGACAATAGGCGGCATGACGGCTACCAACGCGAGCGGGACGAATACAGTTAAGTATGGAGTAATGCGGGACCAGGTTCTCGGACTGGAGCTAGTCTTGGCAGACGGTTCCTCCATTCGCACTGGAGGATATTCGTATAAGTCATCAGCAGGATACAACTTAACCGGTTTATTTGTCGGCTCGGAAGGTACCCTAGGAGTATTTACAGAAATTATCCTGAAACTGCAAGGCATCCCTGAGACGACCATTGATATCAAAGCAACATTCCCATCGATTGAAGCAGCGGGAATAGCGGCCACTGTGCTTCTAAAAGCCGGCCTGCCGATCGGGAAGATTGAACTCGTTGATCAAAAAACAATCCAAGCCGTTAATGCCTTTAAAAACACATCTTATCGGGAGGAACCAACGCTGTTTATGGAATTTAGCGGAAGTGAACCGGAAGTCATGAACAGCCTCGAAATCGTCCAAGAAATTATCAAGGATGAGCAATGTGCCACCTTTGAATTCGAAAATGATTCCATTAAAAGAGCACAGCTTTGGGAGGCGCGCCACCAGGCTGCCCTGGCCATCATCGCAGCGAATCCTGGTAAGGGGCATATGGTAACGGATGTATGCGTACCGTTATCAGAGCTTTCCGATGCCTTACAACATACTAGAAAAATAGTTGACCAGTATGGAATTGATGCGGTCATTTTCGGCCATGTCGGCGACGGGAATTACCATGCCGTCTTTTCGGTGGACACGCAGGATGAAGGGCGCATGAAACAGGTCGATGAGGTTCATACGCAAATCGTTCAGTATGCCCTGTCCAAAGGGGGAACCTGTACAGGTGAGCACGGAATTGGCCTCGGCAAGAAGAAATTCCTTCAAGAGGAACACGGGGACACTCTTTTTATTATGAAGGGAATAAAAACAATGGTTGACCCTAACAATATTTTAAATCCAGGGAAGATTTTCGACGATGTACCTTTGTCAGCTCCATTTGAATTTAAATAAAATACACATTGACAAATAAAAATATTTGTGTTATAATAAAAAATTATGATATTGACGAGTAATGCCGGATGCCTTACTATTAACTCCTAGCGGATTTTTCGCTGGGAGTTTTTTCTTTTTTTAAAAAGAAGGGGGAATTGATTTGGAAAAAACAAAAGAAAGTTTGACTGCGTTAGTAAGCTGCTTTGCCAGAGGCTATCATGCATCTACATCGAGTCGTCCAATTTTTCAAGACAATATGGCTAATGCTCTTTTGCTTGAGGAGGAAAAGCAATTGATTGGCGCCAATTGGGCCAACGCCATTGCCTTCTTTGATCCGGGAACAAAATTGACTGCCTTTGAGGAAAAATTAGCCTGGGTCATGAATAATCAGACGGTTCCGCAATTGGTCAGCAGGGCAAGATATGCAGAGGATGCGCTAATGGCAGCTATTGAACGTGGTGTCCGGCAATATGTGATTTTAGGTGCCGGATTTGATACCTTTTCGTTAAGGCAGTTGGATATACCCGAAGATTTCACTATCTATGAAGTCGACCATCCCGCAACTCAAGCTTTTAAACAAAATCGGCTTCAAGAACTAGGCATGGACCTGCCAGCCAACGTAAAATTTGTCCCCGTAGATTTTAAACACAATTCACTTCAAAACGAACTCAAAAAATACGGTTATGATCCGCAAAAGTTAAGCTTTTTTAGTTTGCTTGGTGTGGTGATGTACCTCGAGAAAAAAGGCTTTTTTCAACTTTTGTCGACCATTTCGGCGATGTCTATTAATGGAACTTCTTTCGTATTCGATTACCTAGATGATGCTGCGTTTGACGACCGGTTTGCCTCCAAAAGATTGATTCAGATGCGGCAAATTACTGCGCAAACGGGAGAACCAATGAAAACAGGCTTTGACCCGTTGGAACTAGACCTGGAACTGCAGAATTGTAACATGCTCGTGTATGAAAACCTGGCTCCTGCTAATATCGAAGATTTATATTTTTCCAACAGAGAAGATGGTCTCCACGCTTTTGATCATTTTCACTTCGCTCATCTGGCCGTGCATAAATAACTGGCGGCAAATTAATATTTCAGGAATGCGCGCATACATTTTTATTGATACCAATTTTTAGCTGTAGGAGGCATTCATGGATATTATCGTTAGGCGTGGGGACTCTTTATGGTACTTCAGCCAATTGTTTCATCTAGATTTACAGCTTATCTTGGATTCAAATCGGGGCATTGACCCCGATAAAATTTCCGTCGGACAGCGAATTAGAATTCCTGGCTTTGTTGTACAGGACTACCAGGTTCAGCAGGGGGATTCCTTATGGGCCATTGCCCGCAATCGGAATCTGGGCGTGGATGCCTTATTACTTGTTAATCAACATATTAACCCGAATCAGCTGGAGATTGGGCAAATGATAAAGGTGCCGATCAGGATTACCTGGAGATTGGTCCAAGGAAAGCAGAATTACGATTTCAGCAGAACGATGAAGGATATAGGGCGATTGCAGAGCGTATATCCATTTATGGAGGTAAACGCAATCGGGAAATCAGTTCTCGGAAACGAGTTATCTGAGCTGCGGATGGGAAAGGGGTCAAAGAGAATTCATTATAATGCATCCTTTCATGCCAACGAGTGGATTACGACAGCGGTGTTAATGACATTTTTAAACGATTACCTGTTGTCGCTGACTAATCAAAATCCGATCCGCGGTCTTGAGATGTCCCGTTTGTATCAGCAAACCTCCTTATCGGTGGTACCTATGGTCAATCCGGATGGGGTTAATCTCGTTTTGCATGGACCACCTGAAAATCCTGAATGGAAAAATAGAGTCGTCGAATTCAACAAAGGAAGCACGGATTTTACCGGCTGGAAAGCGAATATCCGGGGCATCGATTTGAATGATCAGTTCCCGGCACGCTGGGAGCTGGAACGGGCACGAAATCCCAAAGTGCCGGGCCCGCGCGATTATGGCGGCGAGAAGCTGTTGTCAGAACCGGAAGCTATCGCGATGGCAGACTTAACTCGGGAACGTGATTATGCCAGAGTCTTTGCCTTCCATACCCAGGGCGAGGAAATCTATTGGGGCTTTGAGAATATGGAGCCGCCGGAATCTGAGGGGATGGTCAATGAGTTAAGCAGGGTAAGCGGGTATAAACCTGTTAAAATCCTCGAGAGCTATGCCGGCTATAAAGACTGGTTTATCCAGGATTGGCAGCGGCCGGGCTTCACGGTCGAACTTGGCCACGGGGTGAACCCGCTCCCGCTCTCGCAGTTTGATGAAATTTATCAGAAGGCTTTGGGGATTTTTTTGGCTGGGTTGTATCTTTGAATTTTTGAGGCAGTCGCTTGTTGTGGGGAGTGACTGCCTGTTTTTGATTTTGGTCAATGAAGGCCAAATCCACCCACGCCAAAGATGAAAATGTCCTTCATAAAGTCGATGAAGACCAAAACCACCCGAGGCAAGTGGAAAAATGTCCTTCATAAGGACGATGAGGACCAAAACTATACGAGTCAAGTGGGGAAATGTCCTTCATAAAGTTGATGAAGACCAAAACCATCCGAGGCAAGTGGAGAAATGTCCTTCATAAAGTCGATGAAGACCAAAACCACCCGGGGCAAGTGGAAAAATGTCCTTCATAAGGCCGATGAGGACCAAAACCACCCGAGTCAAGTGGGGAAATGTCCTTCATAAAGCCGATTAGGACCAAAACCACCCGAGTCAAGTGGAAAAATGTCCTTCATAAAGTTGATGAATACCAAAACCATCCAAAGCAATGGGAGATGATGTCCATCATTAGGACAAGACCCCCAAAGGGCAAACAAAACCCCAAAAAAGCTACCTGTTTTTAAGCTATCTTAATCTTTATTCGTAGTATGTCCATTGGTGAACCCCGACTCTTTTATATTTCTTTTCTAGAATCCGTCGAACCCTCTTCTTATCCACCCCCCCACCACACCACTCAAACACCAAATTAGTAGTAATCTTGAAATCCGGAAATAGCAGCCGCAGTTCCTCCACATGCCGCAATATCGCCGACTCAACCTTTTCCTCGTGCCCGCAATCAACGCAAACACACCGCTGGCCAACAACTGAAACCTCGAACGACAAGCAATTCGCGCATGTGAGTCCTTTTCGGCACTGGCAGTAGGCATAAGGAGGCAACTTTGAATAAGGATTTTCTTCCTGATGAAGGGATAATAGTTTTTCTACGAATTTCCTATGTTTATTATTCAGCGCAACCGGGGCCGCTTCTAATTTCCGCATATAAGTGTTAAGTTGGGTTGGAAAAATGATAGGTACCTCTCGAGGAGCTTGGTAAAGGGTGAATTCGGGGTTAACATGGACAACTTTTCCCACAACGATGAATTTAAATCCTAACTTTTCCAGCAATTGACGAAACATAGACTCGCAACGATCCAATTGAGCTAAGGGGTCTTTTCGTTCTTTCTTATTAGAATCATAGAACTTACCATCTTCATAAAAAAAATCCCCTGTAAAATTTTTCACTTCATTCAACGAGATAATATCTTGAAAAATAATCAACGAATCGATTTGGAACGTAGTACCATTTAATTCAAATAGTAAATCGTGTAACACATAGCAATCGCATTGAAGCTTGTCCGTTAAAGACTGAAAAAACATCTCACCTTCAAAGCCGCTTTTCAACTTTTGGTAATTCCATCTATCATCTGGCAGTAACTCCATCCTCGTATTTAGAGAACGGTAAATTTTAAATCTCTTCGATTCAGCGAGCGGTTTTAAATTCACATCCGACCACATCCTGTTCTAAAAATAAACTCCAAGTCCATTTTAAACGGAATCGGCCAACCCCACCGCCCCAAGAAATGAATATTTTGTTAACCTTCTAAAAATATCGACAATCATAATGAGCAGATATTGTTATTTAAGTTAATTAAACGTTTGAATAGTATAATACATTTTTTGGATGTTTTTAATTAAACGATTGAATAGTATAACATAAAAAAAGGGAACTCCTGCCAATAAAAGACTTCCCCCTGTTCCAAAATTTAATTAAACGTCTGATTAGTAAAGCACAGTTGTCACTTCGGTTTAATCAAACGATTGAATAGTATAGTACAAATATAAACGCTTGGATTTTTAATCCAAGCGTTCCTTTTCGCTATTTAAATATTAAAGCTCTTCATATTTCGTCCGGTTTGGAATGTTTTGTTCTCCTGCTATGTTTTGCATAAATTTAAGTCCCGGAACGAACCGGTGCACAACTAGAGCAGATATGATACTAAGGATAGCAGCGACCAAAACATCTCCTGGATAATGAACCCCTACCCATATCCGCGAAAACCCAACAAGCACAGCCAACAGAATCCACAAGAAACTCCAGCCTCTTCTGAAAAGCCAGAACGTCACGCATAGGGAGAAAAATATCATCGTATGGTCGCTAGGGAAGGAATTGTCGACTGCTTTCTCGATAAGTTTATTGACGTTGGACAGTTCGGCGAAGGGTTGATTATTGGAGTGGAGCATTCCTGCCAGTTTTCCTAGACCTTCTGCCAATAACAAGGTGAAAATCGAGCAAATGACCATCACTTTATTTTTTCGGCCGCCAATAAACAAGTACAACAACAAAGCCAATATTAACACATACAGCGTGTATTCAGCGATAACCATAATGGGGGGATTTAAAAAGTCGTATTGTTTCCCCAAATTATTAATCATTCGAAACACATTAATATTAATTTCCATAAAAGACATGTTAAATTTGTAACCTCCGAATCTACAGATAAATGGATTATACTATAAAGCCGGTGAAAATGTTACCCGAAAAAACAGCAAATATGGGAGGATATCCCTTCCTTTATTGATACCAAAATGATATCATAATGATATAGATGGAAAAATTTTTCAAAAGGGGAGTGGTTGGGATGAGAGAGAAAGATATGTTCAGAATTAATGGATTTTTAGGGGTATTATTGTTTCTGTTAATCGGGGCGGCAGTAGTATTTTCATTCAGGCAATTTACCTTAACTGAAAGTCCTGTATCTTTTGTCCTTGCAGTGATAGGTGTTGTGGTGCTGTTTCTCCTGCTTTCCGGGTTCACTGTCATTCAGCCGAATCAAGCAAAGGTATTTACTTTATTTGGCCGCTATCTCGGAGTAATCAAGCACGAAGGATTTTGGTTGACGATTCCTTTAACGATAAGAAAAACAGTATCCCTCAGGGTAATAAACTTTAATAGTGATAAATTAAAGGTAAATGATTTGGAAGGAAATCCGATTGAAATTGCTGCGGTTGTTGTATATAAGGTGTTTGATTCAGCCAAAGCTGTTTTTGACGTTGAAAACTACAAAACGTTTGTGCATACGCAAAGTGAAACAGGCCTGCGCCATATCGCCAGCCAATACCCATATGACAATGTCAACAATGATTATGAAGTATCGTTAAGGCAGCACTCGGATGAGGTTGGTGACGAGTTGACAAAGGACCTCCAAAAACGCTTGGAATTAGCCGGTGTGGAAATTATTGAAGCAAGGATCATGCATCTGGCGTATTCAAGTGAAATTGCCCATGCGATGTTGCAACGTCAGCAGGCAAAAGCGGTCCTCGCAGCGCGCAAGGTCATTGTTGAAGGTGCGGTATCCATGGTCAAATCGGCAATTGATCAATTAAAGGATGAAGGAATTGTTGAACTGGATGAGGAAAAGAAAGCGCAAATGGTGAATAATTTAATGGTTGCCATCGTTTCTGATAAGGGAAGCCAGCCAGTAATTAATACAGGATCGATTTATTAAGGTAGTGATGATGTGGCCGATAAGAAGCGATTTTTACTGCGCGTCGATCAGAAAATATATGATGCCTTGGAGAAATGGGCAGATGATGAATTCCGCAGTGTGAATGCCCAGATTGAACTGATTATAAAAAAAGCATTAAAGGATGCCGGAAGATTAAAAAACTCAAAGGCGCCCGGAGAAAAAGAAGAAGATTAAAACCGGAGGCAAACCGCCTCCGGTTTTTTAACAGCATAGTGTCTGAGATTTGACACTGTATGATCTTATAATTATTGACTAGCCAAATTCCCACAAGTTTTACATTCTTCCAAAAACATTCCAGATAAATTTGAAACCGAATTCAAGCTGTGCTATAGTAAAAGCATATTAATTGACCGTAGAACCAAATTAGTCAATGAGAAGGATGTGCGCTATGGCACCTGATCGCAGAAGAATGATTGTGGAGGCAGCAACTAAGTCTTTTTCCTTGTTTGGCTATAAAGCAACGACCATGGACCAAGTTGCCAAGCTTGCAAACGTCGGAAAGGGAACCATATATACATTTTTTAAAAATAAAGAGGAGTTATTCGAAGAAATCATTTCTTCTTTAGTGAAGGAAATGATTGCGGAGGCGGATTCTGTCATTAACCCGGAATTGCCCTTTACGGAAAATGTCCATCGGGCCCTTTATCGTTTACTAGAATTCCGCTCTAGGCACCAATTAATGATTAAATTGGTACAAGAAGAGGCTGAAATGGGAACTCTAGCAGTTTCGGAAATGCTCCAGCATGTGGAGGACGAAATTATCGGTTATTTAAAGGAAAAAATCGAAACGGCTATTGCTAAGGGAGCAATACCAGCGGTGAACTCGGAAATAACTAGTTTTCTTTTGCTGAAAATGTATATCGCCTTGGTTTCGGATTGGGAAAAAAATCATGACCCGTTAAGCTCTGAGCAAATTGCGGAAATTATGAAGGTATTTTTGTTGAAGGGGCTTCCAAAAGGAACGTAACGCGATAAAGCACTGGGGGAAAGTCCCCAGTGCTTTATTTGGGTTATTTTTTGCTTAGGTTTTGCTGAGCCATTTTGACGAGTTCGCGGACCATGCTGCCGCCAAGCCTGCCGCCAACCTTGCCGGCTTGTTCCGAGGTCAGCTTGCCGTTATAGCCTTTTGACAAGGGCACGCCAACTTCTTCAGCTGCCTCGAATTTGGCATCCTCAGGACGCTGTGCCTGCACGACCTTAGCCTTTAACTGATCTAACCCGCCTCTCGCCTCTGGGACAAGTATTTTGTTTCTTCTCGCCATGAAAATCCCTCCTTTATGATTAGAATTTCCATAACGGAAAAATTCATCAAAAACATCTGCAAGGGCTGGATAAATCCGTTTCTTTCCAGTATAATAACCAATAATTAAGCGAATAAATTCGGTGAAAAAGAGAGTAGTTATCTCGGAAGTTCAAGCGAGTCAGGGGTGGTGGAAGCCTGATACGGAGCAGATAATGAAACGCACTTTGGAGAAGCGCCCTTGAAAATAGTAGAGGGTGCCGGAGAATCCTCCGTTAACAAAGATCAAAGCCGGTTCAAGTATGAACAATTAGAGTGGTACCGCGGGAATTTCAAACTCTCGTCTCTTTGTATAGAGACGGGAGTTTTTTGCATTTATATAAAAATGAAGGAGGTCATAGGAAATGAACTTTAAGAAAGAGCTTGCAGAAGTCTTACATCAAGCATTAGAAGGCGAATTAGCCTCCCAAAATATTGAGCAGTTAATTGAAAAACCAAAAAATCAGGACCATGGGGATTTAGCTTTCCCGTGTTTTTCACTCGCGAAACTGAAGCGTAAGGCACCGAATTTAATTGCCCAAGAGTTAAGCGAAAAAATCCAGTCCCCCACTTTTGAAAAAATAGAA
The DNA here is from genome assembly GCF_030127045.1 of Neobacillus sp. 114. NCBI lineage: Bacteria > Bacillati > Bacillota > Bacilli > Caryophanales > Bacillaceae > Neobacillus > Neobacillus sp. 114. The sequence continues at coordinate 218,851 of NZ_CP126144.1, forward strand.
GTGGTCGGAGCCTATCTTAACGTGTTTTTAAATAAAAGGCTTGTCGCGGAACAAATCATTAACAACATTATTAATGAAAAGGGCCAATATGGTGCCCATGATTTTGGCCAGGGTGGCAATGTTACCATTGACATGTCATCTCCTAATATCGCCAAACCGTTTTCAATGGGGCACCTGCGTTCAACTGTTATTGGAAATGCCATTGCCTTAATTCTTGAAAAATGCGGCTACAAGCCAATCAAAATCAACCATCTTGGCGACTGGGGCACCCAGTTCGGAAAGTTGATTTCCGCCTATAAACGCTGGGGAGATGAGGAAAAGGTCAAGGCAAATCCAATCAAGGAACTGCTTGCCCTGTATATTAAATTCCATGCAGAGGCGGAAACGAATCCGGCTCTTGAAGACGAAGGACGCGGCTGGTTTAAAAAGCTAGAAGATGGTGACCAAGAAGCGCACTCCTTATGGCAATGGTTCCGTGATGAATCCCTAAAGGAGTTCTCAAGAATTTATCAGCTCATGAACGTGGAATTTGACTCCTATGCCGGGGAAGCTTTTTACAATGATAAAATGGATCGTGTTGTCCAGCTTCTTGAGGAAAAACAACTGCTCGTGGAATCTGACCAGGCCCAGGTTGTCGAACTGACCGAAGAGGAGCTTCCGCCATGCCTAATTAAAAAATCGGACGGTGCGACGCTGTATGCCACTCGTGATCTAGCGGCTGCTATCTACCGGAAAGAAAATTACGACTTCGTACAATCCTTATATGTCGTCGGCCATGAGCAAAGCCTTCATTTTAAGCAGCTGATTGCGGTATTGAATAAAGCTGGCTTCGAGTGGGCCGATAAAATGGTCCATATTCCATTTGGGATGATGTTAAAAGACGGCAAGAAAATGTCGACCCGTAAAGGCAAGGTTGTCCTCTTGGAGGAAGTTTTGAACGAATCAATCGCGATGGCTCGGCATAATATTGAGGAAAAAAATCCAAATCTGGCGGACAAAGATGGAGTGGCCAAGCAGGTCGGTGTCGGTGCAGTTATTTTTCACGACCTAAAAAACAACCGGATGAACGATATTGAATTTTCCTTAGAGGAAATGCTTCGTTTTGAAGGGGAAACAGGCCCTTATGTGCAGTATACATTTGCGAGAGCCAGCTCAATATTACGAAAAGCTGGATGGAAGGCGGAGACAGCACTGGCGGCCGTCTATCAGACTACATGGGAAAACGAATGGAAGGTCATCAGCATGTTAATGGAATTTTCCAACGCCATTAAGCGTGCATGCGAAAACTACGACCCATCACAAGTCGCTAAATACATTGTCGACCTTGCCCAAGTCTTTAATAAATACTATGCCGAAGTTAAAGTGCTGGAGGAAAGCGAGGAGCAAAATGCACGCCTGGCACTTGTCTACTCTGTAACAATCGTTCTTAAAGAAGGCCTCCGTCTCTTAGGAATTGAAGCTCCTGAAGAAATGTAAGAGCATTTTATTTAAATATTGGGAAAAATGGGATAAAATAAAAGGTAGATAATGATTGGAGGGCTAAGGGATGAGTGAGGTATTATTAAAAAGTTTTGCAACCGCGAGGAGTTACTTGTTAAATAATGTAGAGGCGCTGGATGAAAATATTGTAGATATCCAGCCGGAAGGATTTAATAATACAATCCACTGGCATGTGGGCCATGTGTTAACTGTTGCTGAACAATTTATGTTTGGCTTTCCAAAAAAGTCTGCTATTTTACCAGCCAATTATTTAGAGCTATTTGGCAAAGGTACAAAACCGGCCGATTGGAATGGCGAGGTCCCATCTGTTCAGGAATTGACGGCTCAGTTAAAGGAACAGTTTAAACGAATCCAAGAAATTCCGGTTGAGAGTTTTGCAGAGAAACTAAAAGCACCATTTCTTGGCCAAGAAACGTACGGCGAACTGACGAGCTTTGCGATCTTTCATGAATCTATGCACTTAGGGCAAATTGCAGCGATGAAACGAGTTGTCCAAGCGGCTGCTCAAGTAAAATAAATAATAGTGAAATTTCGTTTCTGCTTACTATGTAGAAACGATTTTTCGTTCTATATAGGGAAACATAGAAAAAGAGAGGACGTCTAAAAATCTTTATGGATATTCAGCAGGAAAGACCGAAAGAAAGAATTTGGACAAAGGATTTTGTCCTTATTATATTCGCTAATTTTTTTATCTTCCTTGGATTTCAAATGACATTGCCTACGATTCCGCTTTTTGTTGAAAAACTGGGCGGCAATGACCAGCTAATTGGTTTTGTTATTGGTATTTTTACCTTTTCTGCACTGCTTCTCCGCCCCTTTGCCGGGAAAGCACTCGAGACAAAGGGGAGAGGGTTTGTATATTTATTGGGGTTGGCGATTTTTGTACTATCAGTGGGATCGTTTGGCTTCCTGACAAGCTTTGCCTTCTTATTTGTGATGCGTGTTGTCCAAGGGGTAGGCTGGGGCTTTTCCACCACCGCATCGGGAACCATCGCCACCGATTTAATTCCGGCATCCCGGCGAGGAGAGGGGATGGGCTATTATGGGCTGTCGGGGAATCTTGCCCTCGCCTTTGGTCCGGCGCTAGGCTTGGTTTTAGCCGGGGTATTGAAGTTTGAAACATTTTTTCTAATCTGTTCGGGTTTAGGGCTGATTGCCTTATTATTGTCATCAAGAATAACCTATAAAAAGGTGGAGCCGAGACAGGAAAAGCCAAAGGGGAGGCTTGATTTTTACGAAAAAAGCGCCCTAAAGCCATCGATGCTGATGTTCTTTTTGACCGTTACCTTTGGCGGTATAGCGTCATTTCTCCCTCTTTATACGGCCCAAAAACAGATTGAAGGAATTGAATGGTATTTTCTGATTTATGCCATTGCCTTAATGATTACGAGAACCTTTGCAGGACAGTTATACGATCGAAAGGGGCATCAGGCAGTATATATTCCCGGGACGTTGTTAATTTTAGCGGCGATGTTATTGTTATCATGGCTTCCCAACAGCACTATTCTATTTGCTGCAGCAGGCCTGTACGGCCTTGGCTTTGGCACTGTTCAGCCTGCACTACAGGCGTGGTCCATTGAAAAGACCCCCATTAACCGCAGAGGGATGGCCAACGCTACCTTTTTCTCCTTTTTTGATTTGGGAATCGGTATAGGAGCAATGGTCTTTGGACAAATCGGCCATCTATTGGGCTATAGCAGCATCTATAAAGCAGCCGCATTCTCTGTATTCGTTTCAATGCTCTTGTATGTCTTTTTCATATATAAAGAAAAAATGAATAAGGAAAAACCTAATCGAAGATTTGCTTAGGCAAGTCTTCTTTATTTTTTGTATAATAAACATAAATACAAGGTTCGGGAGCGATTACGATGAGTTTAGGCTTTGCTGTCTATCAGTCCCCAGTTGGAACATTGCGCATTATTGCAGACGAAACGGGTTTGAAAAGAATTGAATTGTTTGAAGAGGACTGGGTTAAGTTTTTGGAAGAAAACCCTGATTTACAAGAGGATACAGCCCTTTGCCAGGAAGCGGTCCGGCAATTGGATGAATATTTCAGCGGCCAGCGCCGTGATTTTGACTTACCGCTTTCCGTCGAGGGGACCGAATTTCGCAGGAAGGTTTGGGATGCACTGCTTAGGATTCCTTATGGTGAAGTTCGCAGTTATGCGGATGTCGCGGAAACAATTGGCAATCCGAAAGCGGTCAGGGCCGTCGGACAAGCCAACCGGGCGAACCAGCTGCCGATCATTATCCCGTGTCATCGGGTAATTGGAAAAGGTGGAAGCCTAACCGGCTACGCCGGCAGTAATACTCCGATTAAACAGCAACTGCTTGAACTCGAAGGCCGCAAAATGAAAGAAGAAGCGCCGCATAAGGTGATGCTCTAGGTTTGGTTTGAGTTTGGTTTGAAATGGTCGAAACTGCTAACCAATTTTATAAATAAATTGTGCTATAATGGCAGTATCAATTAAATAGCTGAAAAGTTTTCTAGGGTTCCGTGGCGCGGGTGCGTGCGCTAGTCTGGTCCGAGAGAAAACGCACAGATTGGATAGCTGTCTAGCTTCAGCGCCTAGGGGCTCGGGGTCACAAGCCAATCCGTCAAGAAGGTTAAAGAACAACCTTCTCGCCGGCTCGTCTTGTGCCTGTCACTCCTGGTCAAGGCGCTTCCGCTTTTCTGTGTACACGGAGGGATAAAAGCCTGGGAGAAACTGCTAATCAGTTATCTCCGGGCTTTTTTGTTTGTTCCGGTATTGGGGAAGGAGTGAATGAAATGAATTTAGATTGGATCAAGGTGTTTTTTGCGGCGTTTTTTGAAGTGTTTTGGGTGGTAGGATTAAAGCATGCTGATAATGTTTGGGAATGGGCCGGTACGGTTGTATCTATAATTATCAGTTTCTACGCTTTAATTGCTGCGGGGAATAAACTCCCTGTAGGTACGGTATATGCAGTTTTTGTAGGATTAGGCACAGCCGGTACGATTATTTCGGATATTCTCTTTTTTGGGGAACCGTTTGATCTAGTAAAAATCCTTTTAATACTCGTGCTGCTGGCAGGAGTGGTTGGCTTGAAATTAGTAACGAAAGATTCTGCTGAGGAAGGGGCTGATTCCTGATGGCTTGGGTTTCACTAATGTTGGCGGGTTTTTTTGAGATGTTTGGTGTTGCGATGATTAACAAAGTGCATAGGGACCGAAACTGGCAATCCTTTGTGTTATTGGTGATTGGCTTCGGCGGCAGTTTCTTATTTCTCGCTAATGCGATGAAAACATTACCGATGGGCACAGCCTACGCCATTTGGACAGGTATAGGTGCATCAGGCGGGGCGTTATTAGGTATGTTATTTTATGGTGAATCGAGGGAATGGAAGAGAATTCTGTTTATTGCCATGGTATTGGGTGCCGCGGTGGGGTTGAAGGTTGTTTCCTAGTTTGCCTTTCATTATCCAAAGAAAACCACTGACAAAGTCTAGTCAGTGGTTTTCTTCGTCTTTTTAATTAAAAAGTAGATAACTCCCAATACAACTGCTGCAATCAGGATTGGCATGACGTATGGCTGAGACGCTTCTTTAATATGCGACCAGTTTGCACCCAATGTCTTGCCCAACACAAGAAACAATATGGTCCACGGGATAATCGCTGCCACGGTATAAAGAGTGAACTTTAGCGCAGACATTTTCGCAATTCCAGCAGGAATGGAAATCGCGTGGCGGACAACAGGGATAAATCTGGCTGTAAAAATGACGCCTACGCCATATTTCTCAAACCAATGCTCCGCTACATCAATATGCTTCTTTTTAATTAGGACATACTTTCCGTATTTCTCCAAAAATGGCCGTCCGCCATAATAGCCCGCCCAATATAAAAACAACTGAGCAAGTGTTCCGCCGATGGTCCCGGCAATTACGGCCCCGACAAAATTAATTTTTCCAAGTGAAATCATGTAGCCGCCATATCCTAAAACGAATTCGCTTGGGATGACTTCAATCATTAATCCCAAAGCAATCCCGAAATAACCTAACTGTGAGAGAAAATCCAATACTGAAAAAATAAACTCTGTCATAGCACACCTTCACTTATGTAAATAATAGTCACTCTAATCAGTTTATAATAGTTTGTCTCATAATGAAATATATATGGTCTTTTTCATCGAGACATTCCATTCAAAAAGAAAAAGCAGCTTAATTGCCGCTGCCTCATAGACAATCAGGAACTTAATGATTTTTCTGTAGAAAACATATAGTTTCGGTGATGATAGCGGATGCTGTAGACAAGACCCATCGCAAACATATTCCCCATCAGCGAACTTCCGCCGTAGCTGATAAAGGGCAGGGGAATTCCGGTAATCGGAAGCACTTGAATCGTCATGCCGACATTTTGGAACACATGAAAGGTAATCATGCAGATAATGCCGGTGCAAACATATGTATTGAACGGCTCATTTGTATCCAGTGCGGTTTTAATTAAATGGTAAATAAGCAAAAAGTACAGTCCGATGAGAACGCTGCCGCCGACAAAGCCGTATTCCTCACCGATCACACTAAAAATAAAATCTGTATGGGCCTCGGGGACATAAACCACCCCATTGCTGAAGCCTTTACCAGATATAAGACCTGACCCGATTGCTTTTAATGACTGCAGCAGATGAAAGCTTGATCCGGATGAATGATTAGCCGGGTCAAGCCAGGAATATATTCGATTGAATTGATAGGTCTCCACAAGGAGATATTTTTCAAGAATTTCCGGTTTATTTAACACAAGATAAAAGATTAGGGCAACAAACGAAGCGCCAACACTGCAAATGGGCAAGATGATTTTCCACGAAATGCCGGAAACAAGGATAACGCCGGCCAAAATCGCCATGATGACCAGGGCTGTCCCTAAGTCTTCAATTACGATTAAGCCAAGCGGCACCGCGGTAATAAGGCCAAGCTTAAGCAACAACAGCAGGTCGGTCGTCAGCGTTTTTTCAATATACTTTTCATGATGAGCGGCCACTGCCCGGCTTAAGGCCAAGATTAAAAAGATTTTGACGAACTCTGAGGGCTGGATGGTCCCAATGCCTTTAATTACAAACCAGTTTTTCGAGCCATTCCTTTCGGGTGCAATACTTGGCGGGGCAACCGCTAACAGGATTAGCAGGAAAATCCCAAAGCCATATAGAACCCAGGCAAGTTTGCGGTACTGATAGCTGTCGAAAAGAATGGATCCCAAAACAATGGCAGCGCCGACTACATACCAAAAGACCTGCATAATCAGGAAATTCCGTTCCCCGTATTGACCGGTCGATTGGGCACTGTAAATTGCTAGGCAGCTGATAAGAAAGAAAAGAAATAATAATAATGTTAATGTCCAATCAAAACGGTCAGCTTTTTTTATCTCTGTATCCATAGACCACACCTTATTTTTAGCAATTATTTAAGCTAATCAGAATTTATGTTCATAAATTCTGAACGCATAAATTCAACTACGCCTCTGTCTTCGTCCTAACGGACTTGCCAATCGGTGAGTTTCCATTTATATCAGACTAACAAAGAAATGGTAAGCCCACAACAACATAGGCAAAATCTGTCATATTATTTAACGATTTTAACAAAGAAAAAGTTTCAGTATCACATTAAATAATGAAGAAACATCGTCGCTATCCCGAAATAAGTGAGTAGGGAAAAAATATCATTTAAGGTGGTAATCAGCGGCCCTGAGGCCACTGCAGGGTCAATTTTCATACGGTAAAGAATGATCGGAATGATGGTCCCGGCAAGCGTTCCGATGATTAGAGTGAAAAACAGTGAGCTGCCGACTACAAATCCTAACGTCAGGCTTCCCTGCCAAATATACGCAATGACAGATATTAATATCGCACACGTTGCGCCAATGGAAATTCCAACTCCGAGCTCCCTCATGATTAAACGAAAGATGACCTTTTTATCTATATCGTGAGAGATTAGTCCTCTGACAACGACAGCAAGTGATTGCGTTCCTGTGTTACCGGTCATTCCGGCAATCATCGGCATGAAAAAGGTCAGGGCAACAACCTGCTTAAGGGTATCCTCAAAGCTTGAAATAATGCGGCCAGAAATAAGCCCAATGAACAGCAGCAGGATAAGCCACGGAAGCCTGCGCGCTGCAGCAACGAGCGTTTTCGTATCAAAGTCGATCGCTTTACCTGATGCAGACAGCTTCTCGATATCTTCATTTGCTTCCCTAATTACGACATCGATGACGTCATCAACCGTAATAATCCCGAGTAGCACATGATCATCATCGACAACCGGTACAGAGATAAAGTCGTAGCGTTCAACAGTCTTGGCCACCTCTTCTTGGTCTGTTGTGACGGTAACAGAAATAACCCGTTCAAACATAATGTTGTCAATCCTGTCGCCTTCACCGGCCAGCAGTAAATCGCGGTAGGATACAACTCCCACCAGCTTGCTTTCTTCATCAATGACATATAAATAATTCAGCGTTTCCGCAAACTCGGCAAACGATTTAAGCTTATCAACTGCTTCCCTGACGGTATAATAGTTGCGAATCCAAACAAACCGGTTCGTCATAATTCTTCCCGCTGTTTCAGGTGGATAACTCATGATATCCTTGACGGCATTAGATTCCTTTGTATCCATTTCCGAAAGGAGGGAATCTATTTTTTCAGGGGACAATTCATGCAGAAGCGTGGCCAAATCATCATTGTCCATTAAATCCAGGACCTTGCTGGATTTCTCAATCCCTAGCATATTCAACAATTCAAGCTGCTCGGATTTTTCCAGCTCTTCCATCAGGTCGGCAAGAAGATCATATTTTAAATGAAGTAGAAACCGGCTCTTTTGCTTTTCTGGCAACTCCTTGTAAATCGCCGCGACATCGTAGGGCTGAAGTTCATCCAGAGCAGCTTCGAATTCCGCCTTTTTATTTTCAGTTAATGTTTTGATAATATATAAACTTATTTCCTCATGCGTCATATCTTTAACCAAGGTTGATCACTCCTTTCCTAGACCAGATCGCTATAAATTAAATAAGGCGGGAAAACATAGAATAGTCAATATGGTTAATCCATAGTATACGTCATTATGGGTAATACCTTTAGGTTAAATCATTAATCAAATATTATTATTTGTAAAAGAAATGAAATAAGCTATTTTTCCTATTTTTTGATAAAATGAGGAGGTATTGTCTATAAGCATTTGGAAGTTTCATGGAAACTGGGACTGATAAAATATAAAACATGTTTGAACGGAGGAGTTTGGCGTTGAAAAAGCATCATCAAGACATACGGGACCTTATTTATTTACATTTAAATCAATCAGACCAGTATGTTTTATCCTATGGGATTGAATTCGCAGAATTTGCGGCGGCTTTTTCCGGGTCTTTAAATCACCTGCTGTTACTTAAGCACCGCTATGATGATGCTGATTTTAACATGCACACACTGCTCGAGTACTGTCCGGAAGAAGGAATAAACAAATTGGCTGCGGATGATGTTTACGGTTACGGAGATTTCTGCTGGATTGATTTTCTGGAAGAAGATGTCTTAAATGAACTTTCTGGGCAGGAAATGGCGGAATTATTATACTTAGGCCACCATAAACAACACTTGAAAACCCCGTTCTACAATAAATTGGGCAACCGTTTCGTTTATTTAGCTCATGATGACGGCTGGTTTAATAAAACATATTACCGTAGCTTCAAGGATTTTTTCCATTTACTAAGTGAAGTGGTTTCCGATAAGCTGGGGGAAATAAAACCGGAAAAATCGCTGCTTGGACTTCGCAAAAAACGGACATACACGCCGGTAAATAAGGAAATTCTGCTGTCCTTGACGCCGTTCATCAAAGAAGGAATTTGCATTTCGTTTAGGGATGCGGACGCTCAGCGGACCCGAATTGAAATTCCGATATGGGTGATTGGCGACTATGCCAATATGGATGATATGTATGAGGAATATCAATATTTAAGGACAAAGCCTTATCATGCAAAAATTATTTTTGACAAAAAGACAAAAGAATGGAAACTTAACGTTGTTTGAGGCTGACCTAAAAGTCAGCCTCATTTTGGCATGTTATGATGATTTGATTTCTGGAAGATTGACACGAAACAAACAAACTATGGGCTTCATAAGATAATGAGAAAAACATGAAAACTTAATATACCGAATTTCCTTTCTGAATAAAGAAAGTGATAAAATAAAATGTGAATGAAAAGATGGAGGTTTTCAGCATGAAAACAAAATTAGGATTGCTTTACGGAGGAAAATCTGCAGAGCATCAGGTGTCATTACAAACGGCTCTTGCTGTCATGAGAGCATTAGATCTTGAAAAATTTGAAATTCATCCAATTTATATAAATGTTGAAGGCCGCTGGATTAAAGGTCCGCAGCTGATGGAACCGGCTGAAACAGTAAAGGAACTGGCATATTCCGCTGACAGTCAAGTGCCAGCCGCTTTATCGCCTGCTCTATTCCAATCAGAGAACCAAGAGAACGCTGCGCTTGATGTCATTTTTCCGCTTTTGCATGGGCCGAATGGGGAAGATGGAACCGTTCAAGGGTTATTGGAAATCCTAAACCTGCCGTATGTCGGGAACGGTGTTTTGGCTTCAGCAGCCGGCATGGATAAAGTCGTCATGAAAAATATATTTGCACAAGCAGGTCTTGGGCAGGTAAACTATGTTTCTTTTATTAAGAATGAATGGCAGGGCGCCAAAGAAGAAGCTTACGAACAGGTGGAGAAGGAGCTTGGCTATCCATGCTTCGTAAAGCCGGCCAATCTTGGCTCAAGCGTTGGAATTAGCAAATGCCGCAACCGGGCTGAGCTTGATATTGCATTTTCAGAAGCTTTCCAATTTGACCGAAAAGTCATTATTGAAGAGGGTGTCACTGCCCGCGAAATCGAGATTGCTGTTCTTGGCAATGATGCACCAGAATGCTCCGTTGCCGGAGAAATTGTCCCGAAAAAGGACTTTTATGACTATAAGGCAAAATACGAAGATGGGGAAACGGCGTTGATTATTCCTGCGGAGATACCTGAGGATGTATACACAGTAATGAAGGACATGGCAATTCGTTCCTTTAAAGCGCTCGACTGTTCGGGATTGGTCCGGGCTGATTTCTTTTTAACGCAAGATGGCAAGGTGTTAATTAATGAGGTGAACACGATGCCAGGCTTCACGCCATTTAGCATGTTCCCACTGCTCTGGAAGCATACTGGAATAGAATATCCGCAATTAATTGAGCGGCTTGTGGACCTAGCCAAAGAAAGGCACGCCGAAAAGCAACAGATTAAATATACTTTTTAACAGCAAAGGCCAGCGCCAGCTTAGGATAAAAAACAAATTTGACACGGCTGTTTTTGCCGTGTCCATTTTTATAAATAAGACATAAGAGGAGGAGTTAATCATGATTAAACGATCATTAAAGCAGATTGCCGTAATGGTCTCTGCGCAAAATGATATCCCGTCAGAACTTGACATAATGATTACCGGTGTAACGATTGATTCCAGAAAAATCGAACCGGGCAACTTATTTGTTCCGTTTAAAGGTGAAAAGGTAGACGGCCATAAATATGTGGAAGAAGCCATCAAGAAAGGGGCCGGCGCGGCGCTCTGGCAAAAGGATGTTCCGAATCCGCCGCAAGGACTGCCATTAGTGATTGTTGATGACTGCCTCGCGGCTTTGCAGGAATTGGCGCGCAAATATCGGAAGGAATTGTCTGTTAAAGTAGTGGGAATTACCGGGAGTAATGGAAAAACAACAACAAAGGACATGACCGCAAGTTTATTGTCACTTAAATATAAGGTCCAAAAAACCGAGGGTAACTACAACAATCATCTCGGTCTACCTTTAACAGTGCTTGGCTTAAATGAAGATACGGAGATAGCCGTTCTTGAAATGGGCATGAGCGGGCGCGGTGAAATTGCATTTCTTACCAAACTGGCCTGTCCGGATGCTGTTGTCATTACAAACATCGGTGAATCCCACCTGCTTGACCTTGGATCAAGAGAGGCGATTGCTGAAGCCAAACTTGAAATTCTTCAGGGACTTCGGAAAGGCGGACTGGCTGTACTCCATGGTGATGAGCCGCTGCTGATGGAGCGTATTCATCAATTTAAAGGAGATGTTCAAGTTCAAACCTTCGGCAGAAGCGATACGAATGATTTATTTCCAACTGAAATTACCCAGCTTGAACAGGGGAATAGGTTCAAGATTAATGCTTTTGATAAAACCTTTGACCTGCCGGTTTTAGGGACACACAATATTTTAAATGCACTCGCGGCGATGCTGATTGCCCGATATTTTTCCGTTTCCTTTGAAGAAATAACGGAAGGATTAAAAACAACCAAACTGACGAATATGCGGATGGAGCTTGTGGAAGGGAAGCATGGTGAGAAAATCATTAACGATGCTTATAATGCAAGCCCTACGTCTATGATGGCGGCAATTGAATTAGTGTCCAACCTTCAGGGCTATGAGCGGAAAATCCTCGTTCTCGGCGACATGCTCGAGCTTGGGCCACAGGAGGAGCAGTATCATTTGCAAATAGGCGAAGGTTTAAATGCTGACAAAATTGAGTTCCTGTTCACCTATGGACAACTTGGCAGCCATATCGCTTCGGGGGCAAGAAACGTATTGGGTGATGAACGAGTTTTTGACTTTCTTGATAAAGAGGAATTAATTCAGTCGTTAAAGAAATATCTAAATGGGCAGAGTCTCGTGTTAGTTAAGGCATCGAGAGGAATGAAATTGGAGGAAGTTGTCAAGGCACTGCAAAAATAAGAATTAGCCGAGCGGTTATTTGAGTCTCTTGCAGACCAGATGTTACTCCGCTTTTGGCCATTGGGGCAGGTGACATACGGATGATAGGCTGCTTGTGCATTCACGGCTTTACGGGCGCCCCATATGAAGTGGAGCCCTTGGTGGAGTATTTAAAGAACCGTACAGATTGGGTTTTCCGTGTTCCTACGCTGCCAGGGCATGGTGAAACCCTTCGTTTAAAAGGAGTTCATTACCAGGAATGGATCCGCCATGCCGAGGAGGAATTAAAGGAGCTTCTGGAAATTTGTGATGAGGTGTATGTCGTTGGTTTTTCCATGGGCGGCTTGATTGCCAGCTTTCTTGCAGCACATTATCCAGTGGACAAGCTCATTTTGCTTAGTGCCGCTGCCTACTATATTCATCCCAAACAACTAGCGGCTGATGTAAAGATGTTTATTAAGGATATATTTACCGGCAGCATCCGGAATAATGAGCTGTTTCTGCGCTATAAAAGGAAAATAACCGAGACTCCGCTTGCGGCAACACTGGAATTCCGCCGGCTTGTTACCTATATCAGGCCGATGCTGAATCAGGTAAATGTGCCGACCTTTATCGCCCAAGGAGAATCTGACGGGATTGTTCCGCCGAAAAGTGCGGAATATCTTTATCGGACCATCGGGGCAAAGGAAAAAAAGATTATTTATATAAAGGAATCAAAACATCATATCTGTCACTGTGGGGAGCGTACGGTCCTATTTTCTCAGGTGCTTGATTTTTTGGGTAATTCCTAAATGATAAGGCATGAACCATCCAAACTTTATTTGCATAATACTATTGATAATGTTATCATTAGTAGCAATGTGTCTAAAGATTGGTGAAAAATGGGCATACTCCTTGGGAGGAATGTCTTTTTTTTGGTAAAATAAAGATGTTACTTGATCGGTATCGGGCGAATAGATTTAGCTTTAGATATTAAAAATATTGTTAAATAGATGAAGGAGAATGAATACATTGACGAAGTTTGAAGATTTAGGCATTAGCCAGGCTACGTTAAAGGCCGTCCTTAGAATGGGTTTTGAAGAAGCCACTCCTATTCAGGCGGAGACAATTCCATTAAGCTTAGCAAATAAAGACGTAATTGGCCAGGCTCAGACAGGAACAGGTAAAACCGCAGCCTTTGGGATTCCTTTAGTTGAAAAAATTGATACAAAACAAGAAGCGATTCAAGGGATTATTATTGCCCCGACTCGGGAACTTGCTATCCAGGTATCCGAAGAGCTATATAAAATTGGTGCGGGTAAAAGAGTTCGGGTTCTGCCGATTTATGGCGGACAGGATATTGGACGGCAAATCCGTTCATTAAAGAAAGCGCCGCATATCATTGTCGGGACACCAGGCAGGATTCTTGACCATATTAACAGAAAAACCATGCGTCTTGACCAAATTCAGACAGTAATTCTGGATGAAGCCGATGAAATGTTGAATATGGGATTTATCGAGGATATTGAATCTATCCTTGCGGGAGTTCCGGAAGAAGGGCGCCAAACATTGCTTTTTTCAGCGACTATGCCAGGGCCAATCCAACGAATTGCTGAAAAGTTTATGAAAGATCCGCAGATTGTCCGCGTGAAAACAAAAGAAATGACAGTTCCTTCCATTGAACAGTACTACGTGGAAGTGCAAGAAAAGAATAAGTTTGATGTGCTAACAAGACTTCTTGATATCCAATCACCAGAATTGGCGATTGTGTTTGGACGTACGAAGCGCCGTGTCGATGAGTTATCCGAAGCCTTGAACCTTCGCGGCTACACTGCAGAAGGCATCCATGGTGACTTAAGTCAGGCAAAACGCCTTTCTGTGTTACGTAAGTTTAAAGAAGGTAATATCGATGTTCTTGTTGCAACTGACGTAGCGGCACGTGGGCTTGATATTTCCGGCGTTACCCATGTTTATAACTTCGATATCCCGCAGGATCCGGAAAGCTATGTACACCGCATCGGACGTACTGGCCGTGCCGGCAAAACGGGTGTAGCGATGACATTTATTACACCACGTGAAAAGCCATATTTATTTGTGGTGGAAAAAACAACGAAGCGCAAAATGGAGCGAATGAAGCCGCCAACCCTTGATGAGGCATTGGAAGGACAGCAGCGAGCTGTAGTTGATAAAATCCAGCAGACGATTGAATCCAACAATCTTCATTATTATAAAAATGCGGCCGAAGAATTACTAGAAGCCAATGATGCTTCAACAGTTGTGGCAGCAGTGCTGAAAATGTTGACCAAAGAGCCTGATACAACACCGGTTAAGCTGACTGAAGAGGCGCCGCTTCCATCGAAAAAGGAAAGAAGACCTCATGATCGTGGTGGAGACCGGGGCGGGGATCGCCGCAGAAGAGATGATTCGCGGAACTATAATTCTGACCGCAGAAAAAAAGCACCGGTAAAACCTCGCGGTGAAAGAAAAACCGGCGGCGGCAAACCAAAGTCAAAAACATATTAAGATGATGTATTAAAGCATGGATGCTGGCTGTGTCCGTGCTTTTTTATATGTGAAAAAAGGGAAGACTAAATGTTAAATACCTTTTGGAGGATTTAACATGATTATACGTCTTGGATATGTCGCCATGAGTGTGGAACTTCAAAATGCATCGCCATCGCAAACAATGACATTTGCACAATTCAGCAAAATTAAAGACAGGGATGCGGCTATTCGTAAACTGGAAAGGATTGCCGAATCAAATTTACATAATTGCCTCCGTCTCCTAAAGCATAATGAAGCCAATCAAATTCATTTCTTTCGGTTAAGCTCGCGGCTCATACCACTGGCCAACCATGAGGAATTACTCGATTGGAATTACATGAAACCATTAAAAGAGCCCCTAAAAGAGCTGGCAGACTACATCAAGAAGCACCCAGCAAGAATTGATTTCCATCCTGATCATTTTGTTGTTCTTAATTCACCGGATAAAGAGATTTTAAAAAACTCATTGAGGACACTTGTTATGCATAAAGCCCTGCTGAAGAGTATGGAAATCGACACGGAACACCGCTGTGTCCTTCATGTCGGCGGCGGGTATGATGATAAGGAAAAGGCTCTCGAATTATTTATTCATAACTGGGCCTATATTTCCCCCTCCATCCAAAGAATGATTATGCTGGAAAACGATGATACGACATTTACCGTTAAAGAGACCTTATATCTTTGTGAAAAACTGGGCATTCCCATGGTGTTTGATTATCACCATTATTTGGCTAATCACGGGGACAAAAATTGGCAGGAGGATTGGGGCCGAGTGGTGGAGACCTGGCAGGGTTCTCGGCTGCCAATAAAAATGCATATTTCTAGCCCGCGGTCCGAACGTGAATTTCGTGCTCATGCGGATTTTGTAGATGTGGAGATGTTCCTTCGGTTTCTTGCTCAAATCAAGGGGACGGTTCCAGAGATTCATTGCATGATCGAAGCGAAGCAAAAGGATGCCGCACTCTTTCAACTTTCTCGGGATTTGCAAGGTAAGAGCGGAATCAAAATGCTGGATCAGTCAAGTTTTCTGATGGAATAGTAGAGCTTCCATTCGTTTCTATGTATACTTATATGTGAAAGTTTGCCAATTTCTCATTTAAAAGGGAGGGGGAAATAGAATGCAGACAGAACCGCAAAAACGCATCTCGGTAAGTGCCCTGAAAGTTTGGCGCATTTCTGGTGTTATAAAAGCAGCGATAGAGTGGGCAATAGCTGTCACGGCCATCATAATAATACATATATTTAACGGACCACTTTGGGTATCCGTTATCCTTATAGCGCTCGCCATCATATTAACCTATTTACATATTTTCTTATTCCCATCAATCAGATGGAAGCGCTGGCGGTACGAGGTCCGCGAAGAAGAAATTGATACCTTGGAAGGGATTTTTATCATTAGTCGTACGCTCGTGCCGATGGTCCGTGTTCAGCATGTCGATACCGTACAAGGCCCAATTTTAAGAAAATATAAGCTGGCATCGGTCATCGTCCATACGGCCGCCACCGCTCACGAAATTCCTGCCTTGGACGAGAGCGAAGCGGAAGAATTACGATTCTATATTTCAAAATTGGCAAGGGTGGCTGAAGATGATGTCTGAACCAAAACGGCTTCACCCCATCGCCAGCGTCATTAATACCGGTAAAAGATTAAAAAGCCTTTTCATCCCCTTAGCTGCAATATTTTTTTCAGGAGGACGGGAAGGTAAGGAATCTCTTTTCATTACACTTGGTATAGCCTTTGTTGTTGTTATTTTCACTTTTATCTCCGGCCTAATTTCTTGGTTAAAATATACTTATCGATTTGAGAATAATGAGCTTCGAATCGAATACGGGATTTTCATTCGCAAAAAACGCTATATCCCCTTTGAACGAATCCAAAGCATCGATTTGACAGAAGGCATTTTACAGCAGTTGTTTGGGCTTGTGAAGGTACAAATTGAAACAGCCGGCTCAAGTGGAGACGAGGAAGCGGAGGCTGTTCTTTCAGCCATCAACAAGGCAGAGGCAAAGCTTATTCAAGAGTATGTGGCAGCGGCTAAAACGGGTGATTCAGAAGTAGCAAACCACCAAGTGGCCAAGCCGATTTTTAAAATAACCACACCGGAATTATTGCTCCTATCGTTAACATCAGGAGGCATCGGGGTAGTGATATCTGCTTTATTCGCACTGCTTTCCCAGTTTGACGATTTCATCCCTTTTAAAAAAATCTTTGGCGGGTTGGAAGATTGGGCGGTTCACAATCTTATCCTTATTGCCATCATGGTCTTTGTCGGCTTTTTCCTGGCATGGCTGATTGCTTTAGTGATGACAATGCTGAAATATGCGAATTTCACGGTAGTAAAAACAAAAAAGGACTTCGTTATTTCACAAGGGCTTCTTGAGAAAAAACAAATCACCATTCCATTAAACCGGATTCAAGCCATAAGAATCAGTGAGAATCCAATCAGGCAATTGCTTGGTTATGGAACGGTGTATGTGGAAAGTGCCGGGGGATCCATTGAGAACAAGGATGGCGCAAATGTCATCCTACTGCCAATCATGAAGGTAAGGGAATTGTCTGCAATAATTGGCCCTTACTTGCCGGAGTTTCATTTCACGACGTCCTTCACGCCAGTCCCGAAGCGGGCATTAAGGCGTTATATTTTCCGGAGCTGGTTCATTCCAGTTCCAGTCGCAGCGGCAGCCATCTTTTTTTTCAAAATATGGGGTCTCTTTTCGCTGCTCCTAATTGGCTTATTTACATTTTGGGCGATACTGAAATATCAAACCGCAGGCTGGAGTTTGGATGGTCAGCAGCTGACCCTTAGATTTCAGACCACCAACCGCACTACTGTCTTTATGAAGAAAAACAAGATTCAAAGCTTGGAAATAAGGGAAAGTTATTTTCAGCGAAATAAAGAATTGGGAACAATTGAGGCCTATGTAAAATCGGGATTAGGCGGTGCCGGCGGGACAGTTGTCGACATGGAAAAAAGTGAGGTAGAGAAGATTTTCGGCTGGTACTCTAAGGAACAGAAAAACAGGGAGGCAGCGCGCGGTTGAAGCCACCCTGTCTATTCTAGACTTTGCCGTGAAACTGCCCCAAGCAAAAGCCCGCCCAGCAGCCCAAAAAGGTGGGCGGTAATATTCACGTTAGGTTCAAGAAATGTCATTACTAAGCTGATAACAGTAAGTGTGATGATTATTTGGGAATTCGCTTTGGAAAGTGTATTTTTTTTGAAAAGAATAAGCGCCAAATAGTAGCCGAACAGCCCGAATATCGCACCGCTTGATCCGACATGTGTATAGGTGAGCGCCTCAAGCAACAAGGTGGCAACATTGGCGACCAATCCGGAAACCAGATAAACAATCAAAAATCGTCCGCCGCCAAGCATCCGCTCTAGCCCTGGCCCAAATAAAACAAGGGCAAAACTATTAAAGAGCATATGGGAGAAACCGCTGTGCATAAAAATTGGTGTCATCAACCGCCAATACTCGCCCTCCATAATGTAAAGATTGACCCCGGAGAGGGTTTCAATAAACCAAGAGTTGGGGAATATTGGTAAAATGGTACAGGTAAAAAGAATGAGATGAATGGCCACAATAATAGAAACCACCGGGTAAAAGCGAAGAAACTCGCGAAGACTTTCTGTTCGAGTAAACATTATTTTCCACCTCTTAGTACCATCATAGACTATTATTTTATCTTGTACACTATTATGCTGACAGAAAATGAAATAGAAGGAAGATTAACGATGATTAAAGGAATTGGCATTGATATTATTGAACTTTCCAGAGTTCATGAAATTATCAGCCGGCAGCCCAAATTTATCAACCGGGTTTTGACAGCGGGCGAAAAACAAAGATTCTCAGAATTGGCAGAGCGTCGAAAGGTCGAATTTTTAGCTGGAAGATTCGCAGCAAAAGAAGCTTTTTCAAAAGCGATTGGAACGGGGATTGGTAAAGAGCTTTCCTTTTTGGATATTGAAATTAGTTCGGATGAGTTGGGCAAACCGGTCATTATAAAACCGGATGTATGTGCCCATTTGTCCATTTCCCATAGTAGGGATTACGCTGTCGCCCAAGTTGTGATTGAAGAGGATAACTAATTTTAAAAAAAGCTTGTCAGGCCTGTTAGCATATTCCCCAAGGTTGTCTCATATATTCATAGGGAAAAAGGAGAGACAAGGTCAGCTTGGTCATTTTGGTTATCATGCCTGATCCCTGCCTTTCTCTTCTCAATACACTGAAATGAGACAAGAAGGGGTTGAAGGAATGAGGAAAAAGTTAGTGCTGCTCATCACGGGGCTGATCGCAATCTTCATGCTCGCTGCCTGCGGTTCTAAATCACAGGATGATGTGGTAAAAGATTTAAATGGAAAGCAAAAGGACTTATCAAGCTATAAAGCTGAAGCAAAAATGACCCTCAAAATGGGGTCGGATTCTCAGGTTTACGACGTGGAAATCTGGCATATGGATCCAAACTTTTATCGTGTTAACCTAAAAAATGCGGAAAAAGACCAAAGTCAAATGATTTTAAGAAATAATGAGGGCGTGTTTGTGTTAACACCTGCTCTGAAAAAGAGCTTCCGCTTCCAAAGTGATTGGCCGCAAAACAGCAGCCAGGCTTACCTTTATGAATCATTAATTAAAGACATTGTGGCCGATAAAGACGCCAAATTTTCCGCTACGAAAGAACACTACGTGTTTGAAACAAAAACCCGCTATCAAAATAATAGTATGCTTCCAATCCAGGAAATTAAGCTGAATAAAAAGGATTTGTCACCAGCAGTCGTTAAAGTGATGGACCCTGACCGAAATGCTCTTGTAACAGTAGAATTTACAAAGGTTAAATTCAACGCCAGCTTTGACAAGGACGACTTCGATATGAAGAAGAACATGACCCGTGCAGAGCTAAATATGCCGGCGATGGCAGACGGAGGCGACAAGGCCTTTACGGTTAAATATCCAACCTATGAAATCAAAGGTACCAAACTAATTGAGGAAAAATCAGTCAAGATTGAGGATGGAAAACGGGTTGTCCTTACTTACGACGGTAAAAAATCGTTCACCCTTGTTCAGGAAAAGGTAAAATCGAAGGTTGCCTCGACTACTCCGACTTATGTAGAAGGTGACTTGGTTGACCTAGGCATTACGATTGGGGCCGTTACTGATCATTCAATTTCCTGGTCACAGGGTGGAGTCGATTATATGATTGCCTCCAAAAACCTGACGAAGAAAGAGATGGTCGAGATCGCTAAATCTGTCCAAGGGGAAGCAGTAAAATAAAATAAAGTTTCAAGCCGCGGAGGTGTTGCGTCTGCCGCTGATTGGAACCAATAATTTACACCGGCAGGCTCTTAGGGGCCTGTTTTTTTATATGTTATAATACTGGTATTAATGTTTTTAGGAAGTGGAATCATGGGAGAACAAGACTCTTTTTATCGGGATACATGGGTAGAAGTAGATTTGGATTGTATTGCGGAGAATGTCACATCTGTCAAAAAACAACTGCCTGAAGGGGTGGACATTTTTGCCGTCGTGAAAGCTAATGCCTATGGCCACGGGGATATCCAAGTGGCTGAAACCGCACTGAATGCAGGGGCGGTGTATCTGGCGGTAGCCTTTATTGATGAAGCGATTGCACTGCGAAAAAAAGGGATAACGGCTCCTATACTTGTTTTAGGGGCTTCTCGTCCAGGGGACGCCTTGGTGGCTGTTCAAAATAATATCACCCTAACTGTTTTTCAAAAGGAATGGCTCGAGGAAGCAAAACAGCAGTTGAATACAAATGATCAGCTAAAGGTCCATGTTAAAGTGGATACAGGAATGGGACGGATCGGCGTCCGTACTGTCGAGGAATTAAAAGCTGTTGAACAAACCATTGCAACTGATAGCCGATTTTTGTTTGAAGGGATTTTTACGCATTTCGCAACGGCTGATGAGTTGGAAACTGCTTATTTCAATGAGCAATTAGGCAAATTCGAAGCACTTGTAGGCACACTCGCTGAACGGCCAAAGTATATTCATGCCAGCAACAGTGCAGCGGCTATTCGGTTTCCAAAAGCCTATTTCAATGCTGTCAGGCTTGGAATTGTAATGTACGGGTTAACCCCATCACCGGAAATGGAACAGGAAATTCCTTTTTCCCTAAAAGAGGCTTTTTCGTTAAAGACAAAGCTTGTCCATATTAAGAAGCTGCCAAAAGGCAACAAAGTAAGCTACGGCGCCACATATGAAAGTGAACAGGAAGAATGGATTGGCACTTTGCCAATCGGATATGCTGATGGATGGATTCGCAGGCTGCAGGGGCAGGAGGTCCTAATTGCAGGGCTTCGCGCACCGATTGTCGGAAGGGTTTGTATGGACCAATGCATGATCCGTCTTCCTTTTGAGATTCCTGTTGGAACAACCGTCACGTTAATTGGCAGCGAAGGTGACCAGCTGATTTCCGTTAATGAAATTGCCGCCAAGCTTGACACCATTAATTACGAGATACCGTGTATCATTGCGAGCCGGGTCCCGCGCATTTATAAAAAGAGTGAAAGAATTGTCGAGATAAAAAATTACCTGGTATAGGTGTAAATCATGCATAGGAAACATATTTATGATATTGCGGTAATTTGTGCATAAAAGCTTGTTTAGTTGGCTTATAATACAGTAGGAATCATATTTAGTCTATGCATGAAGAGCGTTTAGTGTTATTATAAAATATGGTATAGATAAAAAAATGGTGTGTAGTGATGGTGGAGGTGTATGTTGGGTGTCTGAATCCAGCGCAACTACGGAAATCTTGGTAAAATTACCGCAGCATCTATTAACTGAATTAGATGGTTTCGTAAAGCAGGAAAATGTAAACCGCAGTGAGTTTATCTACCAAGCAACAAAAATGTATTTACGCGAACGAAAAACGAGACAAATTCGCGAATCCATGAGACGTGGATACATGGAAATGGCAAAGATTAATCTTAGGATTGCGTCAGAAGCATTTCAAGCAGAATATGAGGCAGAGCATACTGTTGAACGTCTTGTAAGTGGAGGATAATCCCTTGATTGTCAAGCGTGGTGACGTATATTTTGCGGACCTTTCCCCAGTTGTTGGTTCTGAACAAGGCGGCGTCCGCCCTGTACTAGTCATCCAAAACGACATCGGGAATCGGTTTAGTCCCACAGTGATTGTTGCAGCGATTACAGCTCAAATTCAGAAAGCGAAGCTCCCTACTCATGTTGAAATTGATGCGAAGCGCTACGGATTTGAACGCGACTCAGTCATTCTGTTAGAGCAAATTCGCACAATTGATAAGCAGCGGTTAACCGATAAAATTACCCATCTCGATGACGAAATGATGGAAAAAGTGGATGAAGCCTTGCAGGTAAGTCTTGGTCTCATCGAATTTTAACTTAAAACGCTCTTTGTGAAAAAAGAGCGTTTTTTCGTACATAATTCTGCCCTCATATTGCTAAGGCAAGCTCATGGAAGCTTGCCTTTTCTGTTTTTTTAGGGGAAACCTGTTCTTGGCAGGTAGAACAAGAAGGGTTAAGGACAAAACGGATTGGGACAAGGAGCGAAATGTCCTTGATAAGTGTTATGAAGGACAAAACGAGTTGTGACTAGGAGCGAAATGTCCTTGATAGGAGTGATGAAGGACAAAACGGGTTGTGACTAGGAGTGAAATGTCCTTGATAGGGGTGATGAAGGACAAAACGGGTTGTGACTAGGAGTGAAATGTCCTTGATAAGCGTGATGAAGGACAAAACGGGTTGTGACTAGGAGTGAAATGTCCTTGATAAGTGTTATGAAGGACAAAACGGATTGGGACAAGGAGCGAAATGTCCTTGATAGGAGTGATGAAGGACAAAACGGGTTGTGACAAGGAGTGAAATGTCCTTGATAAGTGTTATGAAGGACAAAACGGGTTGGGACAAGGAGCGAAATGTCCTTGATAAGCGTGATGAAGGACAAAACGAGGGCTGAACGGGATAAAAGTGTCCTTCATAGACGCGATGAAGGACAAGGCAGGGGTTGAACGGGATGAAAATGTCCTTCATGAGTGAGAGGAAGGGCTTGCTAATATACCATTTAATGAAACCCCTGCGCTAATTTGATACAATAAGTGTTAAAAGGAAATTGGAGGTAAAGTTGTGACCGAAACAATAGTAAAAGACGAACAGTTACTGGGAAAAATTTCCGCTGAACTAGTAATCAGCTTTAAGCAAGTAAAAAATGTCATTTCCTTACTGAATGAAGGAAATACCGTCCCATTTATCGCTCGCTATCGGAAAGAAATGACCGGTGCCCTGGATGAGGTGCAAATCCGGAACATACTAGAACGCTGGCAATACATACAAAACCTCGAACAAAGAAAAGAAGAAGTTCTCCGGATCATTGCGGAACAAGGAAAGCTGACCGAAGAGCTTCAGCAAAGCATCGTAAAAGCTGAAAAGCTCCAAGAGGTAGAAGATTTATATCGTCCCTATAAACAAAAAAGACGAACCAAGGCTACTATAGCTAAGGAAAAAGGCCTTGAACCGCTGGCTGAATGGCTGCTGACATTCCCGAAAGAAAGTATTGAAGAAAAGGCAAAAGAATTTTTATCGGAAGAAAAAGAGGTTCTTACAATAGAAGATGCGCTAGCCGGTGCAAAGGATATCATTGCGGAAATGGTGTCAGACGATGCGGAAGGCCGTAAGTGGATTCGTCGGGAAACTTTCAAATCCGGTGTGGTTGTCTCTGTTGTAAAGGAAGCGGAAAAGGACGAGAAAAACGTTTACGAAATGTACTATGAATACGAGGAACCGGTAAATAAAATCGTTCCGCACCGTATCCTTGCCTTAAACCGCGGTGAAAAAGAAGACATTCTAAGAGTGTCTATCAAAATTAACCCAGATATCATCATTTCATATTTGTCTAAAAAGTGGGTTAAAAAGGAATACTCGCCAACAGCCCCATTTGTATTGGAAGCAATCGAAGACGGCTATAAAAGATTAATCCAGCCGTCTATTGAGAGAGAAATCCGCAGTGAGTTGACTGTAAAAGCAGAGGAACAGGCCATTCATATATTCTCAGAGAATTTGAGAAACCTTCTCCTCCAGCCGCCGTTAAAGGGGAAAATCGTCTTAGGTGTCGACCCAGCCTATCGGACAGGCTGTAAGCTGGCGGTTGTGGATGAAACCGGGAAAGTCTTAAAGATTGATGTCATTTACCCGCACCCACCGAAAGCGAAGCCCGAGGAAGCAAAAGACAAGTTTATCAAAATATTGCGGGACTATAAGGTTGAGATGGTTGCTGTCGGAAATGGGACTGCCTCTAGAGAGACAGAGCAATTCGTAGCTGATATTTTAAAAGAAGTTAAGGGAGAAATCTTTTATCTAATTGTGAATGAAGCCGGGGCAAGTGTGTATTCTGCTTCCGATCTTGCAAGAGAGGAATTCCCTAACTTCCAAGTAGAAGAACGGAGTGCCGTGTCAATTGCCCGCCGTCTACAGGACCCGCTTGCGGAATTGGTTAAAATAGATCCTAAATCAGTAGGCGTCGGCCAATACCAGCATGATGTTTCGCAGAAACTTTTGTCCGAATCACTCCATTTCGTCGTGGAAACGGCAGTTAACCAGGTCGGCGTGAATGTGAATACTGCCTCATCTTCCTTGCTGCAGTATGTTGCCGGCCTTAATAAAACAGCAGCCAATAATATTGTGAAAATGCGCGATGAGGAAGGGAAATTCACCAGCCGCTCGCAATTAAAGAAGGTTCCTCGCCTTGGCGCAAAAACCTATGAACAAGCGGTGGGCTTCCTGCGGGTATTAGATGGAAAACAGCCGCTGGACCGGACAGGAATTCACCCGGAAAATTACAAAGAGGTAGAAAAACTACTTAAAAACCTCGGCTTTACAACTGCTCACCTAGGGTCTGAAGAGTTGAAATCTGCCTTGAACGGCCTTGATTTGAAGTCTGTTTCTGAAGAGTTATCCATTGGTGAGTTAACATTGAAGGATATTGTTGACGCACTTGTAAGACCGGAACGTGATCCGCGTGACGACCTGCCCCGTCCGCTTTTGAAAAAAGATGTCTTAAAACTGGAAGACCTAAAATCCGGAATGGAGCTCCAAGGTACAGTAAGAAATGTTGTTGATTTTGGAGCCTTTGTAGATATTGGTGTTAAACAGGACGGGCTTGTTCATATCTCAAAACTAAGTACTCGATTCGTCAAACATCCGCTCGATATTGTTTCAGTAGGGGATGTAGTAACCGTCTGGGTAGATTCAGTTGATATGAAAAAAGGCCGGGTAGCCTTAACCATGCTTCCGCCAGCAAAATAAATGAAAACACTGCTTGCTTAGCAGTGTTTTTTTCTGTAAAAAAACCAGCATTGATTTAACAGCTTAATTTGGTATCGATTTTTTTCATAGAATGCTCTTTTCATTTGGTTTTGAAACCAAGTAGGCATAAATTAAACCTCCCGAAAAGTTTCTCCACAAGGGTATATACAATATATGCTATAATAGGTTGTCACGTTCGCAAAGAAAGTGAGGGAACCTTAAATGAAGGATTCGGAGCTTCAATTGATGGTGGAAAAAATCTCAATGGAGTACTTTGGGAGGTCATTCAAACATAAGGCATCCTTTAATTCTCGGCTCAGATCAACTGGCGGCAGATATCTTTTGGGTACACATAATATCGAAATTAATAAAAAGTATTTGGAGCAGCTTGGCGAACAAGAATTAATTGGGATCATCAAACACGAACTAGTTCACTATCATCTTCATCTTGAAGGCAAGGGATACAAGCATCGTGATTTAGATTTTAAAACACTCTTAAAAAAGGTGGGAGCTCCAAGGTTTTGCAATCAGCTTCCGGATGCCCCAAAAAGAAAACGTAAAGCTAAAAAAATACTTTTATATAAATGCACAAAGTGTAGCCTTCCATATCAGCGCAGAAGAAGCATTGATACAAGTCGCTATGTTTGTGGAAGTTGCAAAGGGAAATTAGAAAAGGTCAAAGAATATCTTTTGGAATGAAAGTTTGAAAAACCATTTATTTCTATGAAAATTCGTATTGACTTTAATTAGAGACGTCATTATAATTTAAAGAGTCGATAGGGCAACGTCTTATTGGACAGCTTCATATTTGCTATTATTCCGCAGTAGCTCAGTGGTAGAGCTATCGGCTGTTAACCGATCGGTCGCAGGTTCGAATCCTGCCTGCGGAGCCATATTGGGGAAGTACTCAAGTGGCTGAAGAGGCGCCCCTGCTAAGGGTGTAGGTCGCGCAAGCGGCGCGAGGGTTCAAATCCCTCCTTCTCCGCCAGGTTAAAATATCGGCCCCTTGGTCAAGCGGTTAAGACACCGCCCTTTCACGGCGGTAACACGGGTTCGAATCCCGTAGGGGTCATCAGGAATGGGGAATGAAACGAATTCATTTCCTGTTTCTTTCTCTCTTGAAAAATAAATATATTGGGCTATAGCCAAGCGGTAAGGCAACGGACTTTGACTCCGTCATTCGTAGGTTCGAATCCTGCTAGCCCAGCCATTTTTATGCGGGTGTGGCGGAATTGGCAGACGCACCAGACTTAGGATCTGGCGCCGCAAG
The DNA here is from genome assembly GCF_030127045.1 of Neobacillus sp. 114. Taxonomy (NCBI): domain Bacteria; kingdom Bacillati; phylum Bacillota; class Bacilli; order Caryophanales; family Bacillaceae; genus Neobacillus; species Neobacillus sp. 114. Next base: position 245,182 of record NZ_CP126144.1, read on the forward strand.
GCGTGGGGGTTCGACTCCCTTCACCCGCACCAATAATTTCCTGTTGAAAAACTCCAGGAAACATGTTATGATTTTCTTTGTCACTAATTTAAAATGCGGTCGTGGCGGAATGGCAGACGCGCTAGGTTGAGGGCCTAGTGGTGGCAACACCGTGGAGGTTCAAGTCCTCTCGGCCGCACCAAAAAATATATTGACATAATAAATCGAATGTGATAAGATATAAAAGTTGATTAAAAAGAGCGCCCGTAGCTCAATTGGATAGAGCGTCTGACTACGGATCAGAAGGTTATGGGTTCGACTCCTGTCGGGCGCGTTCTAAAGTTTAATTCCAATATCGGGAAATAGCTCAGCTTGGTAGAGCACTTGGTTTGGGACCAAGGGGTCGCAGGTTCGAATCCTGTTTTCCCGACCATCATAATTTTATATGCGGGTGTAGTTTAGTGGTAAAACCACAGCCTTCCAAGCTGTTGTTGTGGGTTCGATTCCCATCACCCGCTCCACTTTAGAATAATAGTTCTTTGAAAACTAAACAAACAAAAACGTCAACAAACAATAATATTCGTTTCATTTGAAACGAAGCCAACGTAACATTTTTGAGCTAATCAACTCAACTTTATTGGAGAGTTTGATCCTGGCTCAGGACGAACGCTGGCGGCGTGCCTAATACATGCAAGTCGAGCGAATCACTGGGAGCTTGCTCCTGGTGATTAGCGGCGGACGGGTGAGTAACACGTGGGCAACCTGCCTGTAAGACTGGGATAACTTCGGGAAACCGGAGCTAATACCGGATAATTTCTTCCCTCACATGAGGGAAGGTTGAAAGTCGGTTTCGGCTGACACTTACAGATGGGCCCGCGGCGCATTAGCTAGTTGGTGAGGTAACGGCTCACCAAGGCGACGATGCGTAGCCGACCTGAGAGGGTGATCGGCCACACTGGGACTGAGACACGGCCCAGACTCCTACGGGAGGCAGCAGTAGGGAATCTTCCACAATGGACGAAAGTCTGATGGAGCAACGCCGCGTGAGCGATGAAGGCCTTCGGGTCGTAAAGCTCTGTTGTCAGGGAAGAACAAGTATCGGAGTAACTGCCGGTACCTTGACGGTACCTGACCAGAAAGCCACGGCTAACTACGTGCCAGCAGCCGCGGTAATACGTAGGTGGCAAGCGTTGTCCGGAATTATTGGGCGTAAAGCGCGCGCAGGCGGTCCTTTAAGTCTGATGTGAAAGCCCACGGCTCAACCGTGGAGGGTCATTGGAAACTGGGGGACTTGAGTGCAGAAGAGGAAAGCGGAATTCCACGTGTAGCGGTGAAATGCGTAGAGATGTGGAGGAACACCAGTGGCGAAGGCGGCTTTCTGGTCTGTAACTGACGCTGAGGCGCGAAAGCGTGGGGAGCAAACAGGATTAGATACCCTGGTAGTCCACGCCGTAAACGATGAGTGCTAAGTGTTAGAGGGTTTCCGCCCTTTAGTGCTGCAGCTAACGCATTAAGCACTCCGCCTGGGGAGTACGGCCGCAAGGCTGAAACTCAAAGGAATTGACGGGGGCCCGCACAAGCGGTGGAGCATGTGGTTTAATTCGAAGCAACGCGAAGAACCTTACCAGGTCTTGACATCCTCTGACACTCCTAGAGATAGGAATTTCCCCTTCGGGGGACAGAGTGACAGGTGGTGCATGGTTGTCGTCAGCTCGTGTCGTGAGATGTTGGGTTAAGTCCCGCAACGAGCGCAACCCTTGATCTTAGTTGCCAGCATTCAGTTGGGCACTCTAAGGTGACTGCCGGTGACAAACCGGAGGAAGGTGGGGATGACGTCAAATCATCATGCCCCTTATGACCTGGGCTACACACGTGCTACAATGGATGGTACAAAGGGCAGCGAAGCCGCGAGGTGGAGCCAATCCCATAAAACCATTCTCAGTTCGGATTGCAGGCTGCAACTCGCCTGCATGAAGCCGGAATCGCTAGTAATCGCGGATCAGCATGCCGCGGTGAATACGTTCCCGGGCCTTGTACACACCGCCCGTCACACCACGAGAGTTTGTAACACCCGAAGTCGGTGGGGTAACCGTAAGGAGCCAGCCGCCTAAGGTGGGACAGATGATTGGGGTGAAGTCGTAACAAGGTAGCCGTATCGGAAGGTGCGGCTGGATCACCTCCTTTCTAAGGATATAAGCTGGACATATGAGCCAGACAATACATGTTTGTTTGATTGTTTCTTGTTTGTTTAGTTTTGAGAGAACAATCTCTCAGAACTTTCGTTCTTTGAAAACTAGATAATCGTATAGAAGAAGTAACCAAGTAAGAACCGAGTAATCGCCATTTTAGTTTTTCTCTCTTATTTTTAAGAGTAAGTAAAACCTTTTAGGTTAAGTTAGAAAGGGCGCACGGTGAATGCCTTGGCACTAGGAGCCGATGAAGGACGGGACTAACACCGATATGCTTCGGGGAGCTGTAAGTAAGCGCCGATCCGGAGATTTCCGAATGGGGAAACCCACTGTTCGTAATGGAACAGTATCTTTACCTGAATACATAGGGTATTGAAGGCAGACCCGGGGAACTGAAACATCTAAGTACCCGGAGGAAGAGAAAGCAAACGCGATTCCCTGAGTAGCGGCGAGCGAAACGGGAACAGCCCAAACCGAAAGGCTTGCCTTTCGGGGTTGTAGGACACTCAACATGGAGTTACAAAGGAACGGGGTAGATGAAGCGGTCTGGAAAGGCCAGCCATAGAAGGTAAAAGCCCTGTAGTTGAAACTTCGTTCCCTCCTGAGTGGATCCTGAGTACGGCCGGACACGTGAAATCCGGTCGGAAGCAGGGAGGACCATCTCCCAAGGCTAAATACTCCCTAGTGACCGATAGTGAACCAGTACCGTGAGGGAAAGGTGAAAAGCACCCCGGAAGGGGAGTGAAAGAGATCCTGAAACCGTGTGCCTACAAGTAGTCAGAGCCCGTTCATGGGTGATGGCGTGCCTTTTGTAGAATGAACCGGCGAGTTACGATTGCATGCGAGGTTAAGTTGAAGAGACGGAGCCGCAGCGAAAGCGAGTCTGAATAGGGCGAAATAGTATGTAGTCGTAGACCCGAAACCAGGTGATCTACCCATGTCCAGGGTGAAGTCCAGGTAACACTGGATGGAGGCCCGAACCCACGCACGTTGAAAAGTGCGGGGATGAGGTGTGGGTAGCGGAGAAATTCCAATCGAACTTGGAGATAGCTGGTTCTCTCCGAAATAGCTTTAGGGCTAGCCTCACGTAGTTAGAGTCTTGGAGGTAGAGCACTGTTTGGACTAGGGGCCCTCATCGGGTTACCGAATTCAGACAAACTCCGAATGCCAATGACTTATCCGTGGGAGTCAGACTGCGAGTGATAAGATCCGTAGTCAAAAGGGAAACAGCCCAGACCACCAGCTAAGGTCCCAAAGTATACGTTAAGTGGAAAAGGATGTGGAGTTGCTTAGACAACCAGGATGTTGGCTTAGAAGCAGCCACCATTTAAAGAGTGCGTAATAGCTCACTGGTCGAGTGACTCTGCGCCGAAAATGTACCGGGGCTAAACGTATCACCGAAGCTGTGGGTGGACACCTTATGGTGTCCGCGGTAGGAGAGCGTTCTAAGGGCGTTGAAGCTAGACCGTAAGGACTGGTGGAGCGCTTAGAAGTGAGAATGCCGGTATGAGTAGCGAAAGATGAGTGAGAATCTCATCCACCGTATGCCTAAGGTTTCCTGAGGAAGGCTCGTCCGCTCAGGGTTAGTCGGGACCTAAGCCGAGGCCGAAAGGCGTAGGCGATGGACAACAGGTTGATATTCCTGTACCACCTCTTTATCGTTTGAGTGATGGGGGGACGCAGGAGGATAGGGTAAGCGCACTGCTGGATATGTGCGTGTAAGCAGTTAGGCTGGCAAGTAGGAAAATCCGCTTGCCATAAGGCTGAGCTGTGATGCCGAGGGAATTATAGTACCGAAGTTCCTGATTCCACACTGCCAAGAAAAGCCTCTAGCGAGATAAAAGGTGCCCGTACCGCAAACCGACACAGGTAGGCGAGGAGAGAATCCTAAGGTGAGCGAGAGAACTCTCGTTAAGGAACTCGGCAAAATGACCCCGTAACTTCGGGAGAAGGGGTGCTTTTTGGGGTGAATAGCCCCGAAGAGCCGCAGTGAATAGGCCCAGGCGACTGTTTAGCAAAAACACAGGTCTCTGCAAAGCCGCAAGGCGAAGTATAGGGGCTGACGCCTGCCCGGTGCTGGAAGGTTAAGAGGAGGGGTTAGCGCAAGCGAAGCTCTGAATCGAAGCCCCAGTAAACGGCGGCCGTAACTATAACGGTCCTAAGGTAGCGAAATTCCTTGTCGGGTAAGTTCCGACCCGCACGAAAGGCGTAACGATCTGGGCACTGTCTCAACGAGAGACTCGGTGAAATTATAGTACCTGTGAAGATGCAGGTTACCCGCGACAGGACGGAAAGACCCCATGGAGCTTTACTGTAGCCTGATATTGAATTTTGGTACAGCTTGTACAGGATAGGTAGGAGCCTGAGAAGCCGGAGCGCCAGCTTCGGTGGAGGCGTCGGTGGGATACTACCCTGGCTGTATTGAAATTCTAACCCGCACCCCTTATCGGGGTGGGAGACAGTGTCAGGTGGGCAGTTTGACTGGGGCGGTCGCCTCCTAAAATGTAACGGAGGCGCCCAAAGGTTCCCTCAGAATGGTTGGAAATCATTCGCAGAGTGTAAAGGCACAAGGGAGCTTGACTGCGAGACCTACAAGTCGAGCAGGGACGAAAGTCGGGCTTAGTGATCCGGTGGTTCCGCATGGAAGGGCCATCGCTCAACGGATAAAAGCTACCCTGGGGATAACAGGCTTATCTCCCCCAAGAGTCCACATCGACGGGGAGGTTTGGCACCTCGATGTCGGCTCATCGCATCCTGGGGCTGTAGTCGGTCCCAAGGGTTGGGCTGTTCGCCCATTAAAGCGGTACGCGAGCTGGGTTCAGAACGTCGTGAGACAGTTCGGTCCCTATCCGTCGTGGGCGCAGGAAATTTGAGAGGAGCTGTCCTTAGTACGAGAGGACCGGGATGGACGCACCGCTGGTGTACCAGTTGTCTTGCCAAAGGCATCGCTGGGTAGCTATGTGCGGACGGGATAAGTGCTGAAAGCATCTAAGCATGAAGCCCCCCTCGAGATGAGATTTCCCATAGCGTCAAGCTAGTAAGATCCCTGAAAGATGATCAGGTTGATAGGTCAGAGGTGGAAGCGCGGTGACGTGTGGAGCTGACTGATACTAATTGATCGAGGACTTAACCAAGTCATATTAAGTAAGGCGAACTCGTTTTTACTATACTTCTTCTGCATTATCTAGTTTTGAGGGAATGAAAACCTCTAAAAATAGTCTGGTAGTAATGGCGAGAAGGTCACACCCGTTCCCATCCCGAACACGGAAGTTAAGCTTCTCAGCGCCAATGGTAGTTGGGACGCAAGTCCCTGTGAGAGTAGGACGCTGCCAGGCTGTGTTAATTTAACACATTATATTGTTATCGCGGGGTGGAGCAGTCCGGTAGCTCGTCGGGCTCATAACCCGAAGGTCGCAGGTTCAAATCCTGCCCCCGCAATTTGGTCTGGTAGTTCAGTTGGTTAGAATGCCTGCCTGTCACGCAGGAGGTCGCGGGTTCGAGTCCCGTCCAGACCGCCATTTATACGTAAAAATTAGCACGAAACAACGTTTCGGCTTTTTTTATGCCAATTTTTATTTTATACATATATAAATACATCCTTAGGAGCCTTCCTAAGGTTTTTTTTGCACGTAATTAAGGTAAAATGAAGATATAGATATGGTAAGGTTAAAAGGTGATGCTATGAACCAATTTGAATGGAAGACAGCTAATGCGGAGGAAACTGGACATTTTGCCACAAGATTGGCTAAGCTTTTGCAGCCGGGAGATGTGATTGCACTTGAGGGCGATTTGGGTGCAGGAAAAACCACCTTTACCCAAGGCTTAGCAAAAGGTTTAGATATAAAAAAAACTGTTAACAGTCCAACTTTTACGATTATTAAAGAATATAAAGGCAAGCTGCCATTATATCATATGGATGTCTATCGGGTAGCAGATTCCATGGAAGACCTGGGATTTGATGAATATTTTGAAGGCGATGGGGTTTCAGTGGTTGAGTGGGCACATTTAATTGAAGACCAGCTGCCAGGGGAACTGCTGACTATTTATTTATATCGCGAGCGGGAAGACCATAGAAGATTTGTATTGGTACCAAAAGGTGAGCGGTATGAGCAATTATGTAAGGAGATTTTGGCATGACCATTTTAGCAATTGATACTTCTAATTATGCTTTAGGAGTCGCGCTTTTAGAAGAGAAGGAAGTACTTGGCGAGTATATAACAAATTTGAAAAAGAACCATTCTGTCCGGATTATGCCTGCCATTCAGACGTTAATGAAGGATTGTGAAAGGGTGCCGTCCAATTTAACGAAAATTGTAGTAGCTAAAGGCCCAGGATCTTATACCGGTGTTAGAATCGGCGTTACGATAGCAAAAACGCTGGCATGGACTTTAAACATTCCACTTGTTGGAATATCAAGCCTTGAAATTCTGGCAGCAGGGCCAGGTCGATATTTTGACGGGCTTATTTCCCCGATATTCGATGCGAGACGGGGACAGGTTTATACAAGTCTGTATCAAGTCGAGAATGGAGAGCTAAAAGTAATTGAGCCGGACCAACTAACAATGGCGGTTGACTGGGCAGGGAAGTTATCCGAATTGGACAAACCGGTTCTATTTGTCGGCAATGATTTGTCTATTCACCGTGAAAGAATAACAGAGAAACTAGGTTCTCAGGCCGTTTTTTCAAGCATAACAGAAAACAATCCCCGTCCATCCGAGCTGGCCATGCTGGGAAAAGACAAACAAGGGGAAGACGTACACACCTTTGTCCCTAATTACATTCGGTTAGCAGAAGCGGAAGCAAAGTGGTTAGAGGCGCAAGGGAAAACTTTATAAAGATAAGGATAGAGAAAGATGGAAGATTCTTATGTTTTTCGTTACATGAGGGAAGAGGATATCGATCAAGTATTAGAGGTTGAGCATGCATCATTTACAACCCCGTGGAGCAGGGAAGCATTTTATAATGAGATGCACAATAATAACTTTGCTGTTTATATCGTCCTCGAACATGAAAATAAAATTATTGGCTATTGTGGAGTCTGGGTTGTAATTGATGAAGGTCATGTGACGAATGTCGCGATTCTTCCTGAGTACCGCGGCAAAAAGCTTGGAGAGATGATGATGCGAAAGCTGATATCCGTCTGCCAGGAGAGGGGTGCAAGAAGCATGACATTAGAGGTAAGGGTAACGAATCATATCGCTCAGTCTCTTTATCGCAAACTAGGGTTTCAAAATGGCGGAATTCGGAAAAATTATTACTCAGATAATTTGGAGGATGCGCTGGTAATGTGGGTGAATTTATGAAAAATGATCAGTTGATATTAGGAATTGAAACAAGCTGTGATGAAACGGCGGTGGCAATTATCAAAAATGGCCGAGAGATAACGGCCAATGTGGTTGCCTCGCAGATCGAAAGTCATAAACGGTTTGGCGGGGTCGTTCCGGAAATTGCCTCACGCCACCATGTTGAACAGATTACGATCGTGATAGAAGAGGCATTGAAGCAGGCGAATCTAACATTTACTGAAATTGATGCCGTTGCGGTAACGGAAGGGCCGGGTCTGGTGGGTGCCCTATTAATTGGCGTCAATGCCGCCAAAGCACTTGCGTTTGCTCATAATAAACCGCTTGTGCCGGTCCATCATATTGCCGGTCATATTTATGCAAACAGGCTGGTAACAGAGCTGAAATTCCCTTTGTTGGCTTTAGTGGTCTCAGGGGGCCATACGGAGCTTGTCTACATGAAAGATCATGGACATTTTGAGGTAATTGGCGAAACAAGGGATGACGCAGCGGGTGAAGCCTATGATAAGGTAGCTAGAACATTGAATCTGCCATATCCAGGCGGTCCGCATATTGACCGTTTGGCCCATGAAGGCCGTCCTACTATTGATTTGCCCCGTGCCTGGCTGGAGGAAGGCTCCTATGATTTTAGCTTTAGCGGCTTAAAATCAGCGGTCATTAATACGGTTCATAATGCCGAGCAGCGTGGTGAGACGATTGCCCCGGAGAATCTGGCCGCGAGCTTTCAGGAAAGTGTCATTGATGTATTGGTGACGAAGACCGTAAGAGCCGTTGCAGAATATGGCGTCAACCAAATATTATTGGCAGGAGGAGTAGCAGCCAATAAGGGGCTTCGAGCAGCCCTGGAAAAGGCATTTTCAGATAAGGCGGATGTTGAATTAGTCATTCCTCCATTATCCTTATGCACAGACAACGCAGCCATGATAGCAGCTGCCGGAAGTGTCATGTTTGAAAAAGGAATTCGAGCAGACTTATCACTAAACGCGATACCTGGATTGGATATAGAAACATATAACACCTGACCTTTCCTAATAAGGAAGGGTTTTTTTAATAAAAGAATCTAATCAAACGTTTAATTGATTTGGTTGATGAACTAATCAAACGTTTAATTGATATTGGCAATAAACTAATCAAACGTTAGATTGAAAACGGCAAATCCTTGAAATAGGCATTTTAAGATTTAAACAAACATTTGATTGAATTTGGGCTAATATAAAAATAGCAATTTTGTGGATAAAAAATTTTTGAAAAAGTGGAAAATTCAAATGAATTGTGGATAATTCAGTGATTAATGTTGATAATGTGGATAAATAGGCGTTTTTTTGTGGATAATGTGGAAAAGTTAATTGGATAACTGAAATAATGGCATTTACAATGTGAATAATTCTGTGGAAAATTAGGCCTTTTGGATTACAAGCATAACAAATAACCGGACTCCAACAGTCCGGTTATCCACATTATTCTGCCAGCTCGGCCCATTCTTCCATTAATTCGTCAAGTTCGGCCTTAGCCTTTTCACTTTTTAAATTAATCTCTAAAACCTTTTCATGGTCCTGAAAAACTTCTGGCTCGCATAATTGCTGTTCATAATTCTGAATCTGTTCTTCAAGCTCCGAAATGCGTTCCTCGATTTCTTCCAATTTACGTTTTCGCTGGCGTTCCAGTTTTTTCGTTTCTTTATCCTGTTGATAACTGTTTTTTTCAGCAGGCACAAAAGCAGAAACCTTCTTCTCGGAGGCTGCCAATGCAAGTGCCGTAAGTTCCTCCTGCTCTAGCTTTTTATCCACATAATAATCGTAGTCGCCGAGGTATTCTGTGCTGCCCTCAGGGCTCAATTCTAGTACCTTGGTTGCGATTCTGTTAATAAAATAACGGTCGTGTGAAACAAACAAAATAGTACCTGGATAATCAATTAGAGCATTCTCAAGAACTTCCTTGCTGTCCAAATCCAAATGGTTGGTAGGTTCGTCCAATATTAATAAATTTGCTTTCTCGAGCATTAGCTTGGCAAGGGCTAGGCGGGCTTTTTCACCGCCGCTTAATGACAAAACGTTTTTAAGCACATCGTCACCGGAAAATAAGAAATTTCCAAGCACCGTACGGATTTCCTTTTCTGGTTTCAGTGGATATACATCCCATAGTTCGTTTAAGACGCGTTTATTGGAGGTAAGGTTGGCTTGTTCCTGATCGTAATACCCGATGGACAAATTGGTTCCGTATTGAATAGTTCCAGCCAAAGCGGGAAGCTTTTTAATAATTGTTTTTAAAAGGGTCGACTTCCCGATTCCGTTAGGGCCGACAAGGGCAATACTGTCGCCTTTATAGACACGAAAGGAAATATCCTCGGAAACCATCTCGCCATCATAGCCGACAGCAAGTGAATCAACAGTCAGTACATCATTGCCGCTTTGGCGCTCAATTTCAAATGAGAAGGAAGCGGATTTTTCATCCCCTGATGGCCGGTCCATGATTTCCATTTTTTCAAGTTTCTTCCGCCGGCTTTGCGCCCTCTTAGTAGTAGTGGCCCGTGCGATGTTGCGCTGGATGAAATCCTTTAAGGCGGCAATTTCCTCCTGCTGCTTTTCATAAAGCTTCATGTCGCGTTCATAATTGGCAGCTTTCTGCTCAAGATAAGAGCTATAATTACCGGTAAATCGCTGAATCAGACGGCGTGATAGTTCATACACCTCTGTAACCACTTTATCCAAAAAATAGCGGTCATGCGAAACAATTAAAATCGCGCCATCGTAGCCCTGCAGATATTGCTCCAGCCAGGAAAGGGTTTCGATATCCAAATGGTTGGTTGGCTCGTCCAAAATTAAAATATCAGGTCTTGTCAGCAGCAGTTTGCCTAGCGCAAGCCGTGTCTTTTGTCCGCCGCTTAGACTTGAAATCATTAATGTAGTATCAGAAAAATTTAACCCATGCAATACAGAGCGGATATCGGCTTCATATTGATAGCCGCCTTGCTCTTTAAACTTTATTTGCAATTCATCATATTCCTTTAATACCCGTTCGTATTTTCCTGGGTCCCCGAAAACAGCAGGATCGGCCATTTGCTCCTCCAGCTTCCGTAGCGTTTTTTCCATCGCCTGCAGGTTCTCAAAAACCGTCAGCATTTCCTCCCAAATGGACAAATTGGACTCCAAACCCGTATTTTGTGCCAAATAACCAACGGTAACATCCTTTGGTTTGATGATTTCGCCGCCGTCATAGCCCATTTCGCCGGCGATGATTTTCAATAACGTTGATTTCCCCGCTCCATTGCGTCCGACAAGGGCAACACGGTCACGGGTTTGTAATTCCAGTTTTATATTCGATAAAATAAGTTCAGCACCATAATATTTTTGTAGTTGGTTAACCTGTAATAAAATCATTTTTTTCACCTCTATTACCTTATGACTAGTGTACCGTATTACCCGAATGTCGGCAATGAAGTGAAATTTTTAATGGAATTATAAAAAAATATACCGATAGTTCAAAGTTTCACACACATGGACATAAAAATATTGTATTATTTTTTGTAGGAGGATTTTTTTATGGCTGAATTTACTCATTTTAATGAAGAAGGCCGGGCCAAGATGGTCGATGTCAGCGATAAGCCGGAAACGGCACGCACGGCACTTGCCCAGTCTAGCATAACAGTAAGCACTGAAATTTATGAAAAAATCACAAACTACGAAATGAAAAAGGGCGATGTCTTAGCAGTGGCCCAGGTTGCTGCGGTAATGGCGGCGAAAAAAACATGGGATATCATTCCAATGTGCCACCCGATCCCATTAACAGGTATCAATATTAGTTTTTCGTGGGAACAGGCCGGGCAGGAACAATATATACTGCATATTGCTGCATTAGTGAAAACCAAAGGCAGTACCGGAGTTGAGATGGAAGCGCTAACAGCCGCCTCTGTTTGTGCCCTGACCGTCTATGATATGTGTAAGGCAGTTGATAAAGGGATGGTGATCGGACCAACCTTTCTGTTAGAAAAAACCGGCGGCAAAAACGGTGATTTTAGAAGGAATATCTAATATATCCATTAAAATTGAAGGGTGGGAGAAATATGTCCAATGAAACGATGAAAATACCACAGGCAACAGCAAAGCGTCTGCCCTTATATTATCGATTTTTACAAAACCTTCATTCTTCTGGCAAGCAGAGGGTGTCATCTGCAGAATTGAGTGAAGCTGTAAAGGTGGACTCGGCCACGATTCGCAGGGATTTCTCTTATTTCGGAGCCCTTGGGAAAAAGGGGTACGGCTATAATGTAAACTACTTGTTATCGTTTTTCCGGAAAACTCTTGATCAAGATGAATTAACAAAGGTAGCGTTAATCGGGGTGGGTAATCTTGGCACAGCCTTTTTACACTACAATTTTTTAAAAAATAATAACACAAAAATCGCTTGCGCCTTCGATGTGGACCCTGGAAAAATTGGCGATTCGATAGGCGATGTTCCAGTTTATTCGATGGACGATATAGAACAGTATTTGATCGAGGAAAATATTTCGGTAGCGATTTTGACGGTGCCGGCTCCGGTTGCTCAGCAGATCACAGATAAACTTGTGAAAACGAACGTAAAAGGAATTTTAAACTTTACTCCAGCAAGACTGAATGTACCTTCATCGATCCGCGTGCATCATATTGACCTGGCGGTGGAGCTGCAGTCACTTGTTTACTTTTTAAAGCATTATCCAAACGACGAAGTCGAAGAATAAATAATAAATGGGCTTCTCGCCAAAATAGGTGAGAAGCCCATTTTTCGTTTGGAAACATTTTTCCTAAACAGATAACTATACAAAGGGAGTTAAAGTAAGTAAAATAAATATACAAATAAGTATCGTAATCCAATAGGAAAGATGGGGATTAAAATGTCAGAAACAGTTCGTTCAATCCCACGGCCGCTCGTGAAAACAAACCAGTGGACAATTGTTTTAAGTGTTGTGTTAACATGGTTATCCGGACAGGAATGGTTTTTGTTAGTGCCGTTAGTTGCCGGTTTGTCTGGTCTTTTATTCGGGTTTAATCCGATTATGCAAATAGCAAAACTGTTTTTAAGAAAGGACCCAAAGGCTTATATCCCTGAGGATTGGGAGCAGCAGCAATTTAATCAAAAAATTGCCGTATCGTGTTTGGGAATTGGATTTGTAGGATTCCTGCTGGGATGGAATGGTGTTGGCTATGTGTTCACAATTCTTGTCGCGGCGGCGGCCTTTGTGGCAATCCTAGGTTTTTGCATCGGATGCTTTATTCATTATCAGTGGAACCAATACCGTTATAGAAAGGCGCACCAATAAAGATAGGGGTCTGAATTTTTCAGACTCTTTTTTGTTTTTCTGCTTACATTTGACGCTAGTCCAAAGGATAAGGGGATTGCAGTTGCAGTCGGAATTGTATTGACCTGTCGCGGTTGGAAATTGGGATGCCTGTGCTGGGTTTATGCTGCGGGCATCTCGAGAGGCAAACTTGTACAGCGATTTCCGAAGTATTATTGGGAAGAAGGTAAAAGACTATCCACTCACAGCAAGCAAGTTGAAACGGATCCAGCATGCCGCAGAGCGAACGACGGCGGGGGCATTCTTGCAGCTGGATAAGCCGCTTAATCCAGGAATTATATTGGACCATCCAATTGAAGTTAGGAAAAATTATTTAATCTGCGTGAACTTGTCTTGCTGCAGAAAATATGTGCTACAAATGAGGGGGCAGAAATTTTACGGAAGGCTATCTCCGTGTTTGCTGTTCATGGCGTCATGGAGGAATTTTCGTCGCTGCCGCGTATCTTCCGCGATGTGGTCGTAAACGAACAGTGGGAGTGGCCGCGTAATCTGCTGCAAAAGCAAATCTACCGCGAGCAGCTGCCGAATGGGACTTATTCTGCGCTTCATTCTTTAAAGCTTACAGCTGATAGCTCTAACAGGGGTCAATTAATGGAGCGGGGCGAAACTTTATTGAAGGCATCAAGGACATTTGAGTGAAATTGGGAAGGGAAATGTCCGTGATTGATAGGCGGTATCAAGGACAATTTGAGTGAAATTGGGAGCGGAAATGTCCTTGATAGGCGGTATCAAGGACAATTTGAGTGAAATTGGGAGCGGAAATGTCCTTGATAGGCGGTATCAAGGACAATTTGAGTGAAATTGGGAGCGGAAATGTCCTTGATAGGCGGTATCAAGGACAATTTGAGTGAAATCGGGAGTGGAAATGTCCGTGATAGGCGGTCTCAAGGACAATTTGAGTGAAATCGGGAGTGGAAATGTCCGTGATAGGCGGTCTCAAGGACAATTTGAATGAAATCGGGAGTGGAAATGTCCGTGATAGGCGGTCTCAAGGACAATTTGAATGAAATCGGGAGTGGAAATGTCCTTGATAGGCGGAATGAAGGACAATTTGAGTGAAATCGGAAAGGAAAATGTCCTTCATAGACGGTATGAAGGACATTTTGAGTGAAAGCTGAAAGGGAAAAGTCCTTCATTAGCCGAATGAAGGACTTTTTAAGTGGATTCAGAAAGGAAAATGGCTTTCATTGGTCCAATCAAAAATAAAGACATCATTGTTTATTCATTTTATCCCTGTACTTAAAATGAATAGCAATCATCTTTAAGGCTGACCCAAAATCAAAGGTGGCGAGGATGACCAAAAGGTAGCTGAAGAAGCCCCAGCCATTGTTTTGGACATCATCGATTGCAAAATAGGTGAACAGTGCACCAAGTATTAAATAAATCAAACCGGAAAACAAAGGTGAACGTCTCATAGAAATCCTCCGATAAAGTTTTGAACTGCCTCTGCCTCACGCATCAGCCGCTCAATGTCATCCTTATAAACCGACTGAACAAGGACGACCATCGTGTTCATAGATACATGGGCGAAAATCGGCACCAGGATACGTTTAGTTTTTACATAAAGAAAGGCAAAGGTAAAGCCCATCGCCGAGTAAATAAGCAGATGCTCAGGCTCCATATGGACAAGCGCAAAGACCACCGAGCTGATTAGGGCAGAAATGAAGAAATTAAACCGCTTATAAAAAGCCCCAAAAATAATTTTTCGAAACACAATTTCTTCTAAAATAGGGCCGATAATACTCGTTACAAGAATGGCCAAAGGAAAGGCATTAATGATCGTGAGGATTTCCTGTGTATTTTTAGAGCCCAATTCAATCCCAATAAGGCGCTCAATGATGGCAGCCGTATATTGGGCAAATAGGGCAAGGAAAACCCCTAAAATCGCCCACTTTATTGAATGACCGATTGAAGTGTTTCTTTCACTATGGACCCCAGGCTTCATTTCTTTTCTTAGGATAACAAGAATGATGAGAAAGGCAAGGGTGAAACTTGTGATCAGCCAAACCGGTACCACAAATTCCTGCCTCCATCCAAAAAGGCGAAATCCAAACATAAATGCAGGAATCCCGGCAAAGCTGGAAAGCTGCATGGCAATATAAACAATAAGGACAATCCAGTATTCCTTTTTCAAATCAAAACTCCTTTTCCATCTATTTTTTCCAATCGAAATGTAATCAATCACTATTCTTCATTCTACCTTTAATGACAAATTAGTTTCAATTTTGAATGCCTGCTTTGAATAGATTGAATAGAAATATGGATTTTATCCATACTTTATAAGGTGGAAAAAAAGGGTAACTTTTTTTAATAAATTTTATGCATCAGACTTGCAAAAGATTTTCAGATTCATTATTATAATAATTGTGTTAGCACTCATCATAGTCGAGTGCTAATAAATGACCGAATAACACATATTTGAGGAGGTTGTTTGAATGTTAAGACCATTAGGTGATCGCATCATCATCGAACTCGTTGAATCAGAAGAAAAAACTGCAAGCGGTATCGTATTACCGGATACAGCAAAGGAAAAGCCTCAGGAAGGAAAAGTTGTAGCTGTAGGTACTGGCCGTGTGCTTGACAATGGCGAGCGCGTAGCTGTTGAAGTTTCTGTTGGCGACCGCATTATCTTCTCAAAATACTCTGGTACTGAAGTGAAATACCAAGGTGCCGAATACTTAATTTTACGTGAAAACGATATCCTTGCTGTTGTAGGCGAGTAAATCCAACAGTTGAAAAATAAAAGTTTTTAAACATATGAGGAGGTTTTTTAACAATGGCTAAAGAGATTAAGTTTAGTGAAGACGCTCGCCGCGCAATGCTTCGCGGTGTTGATACACTTGCTGATGCAGTTAAAGTTACTCTTGGACCTAAAGGACGCAACGTGGTTCTTGAGAAAAAATTCGGTTCACCATTAATCACAAATGACGGTGTAACGATTGCAAAAGAAATCGAATTAGAAGATGCATTCGAAAACATGGGTGCAAAGCTTGTTGCTGAAGTAGCAAGCAAAACAAACGATGTTGCTGGTGACGGTACAACAACTGCAACAGTTCTTGCTCAAGCGATGATTCGCGAAGGCTTAAAGAACGTAACTGCTGGCGCTAACCCAATGGGTATCCGCAAAGGTATCGAAAAAGCAGTTACTGCCGCTGTTGCAGAACTTAAAGCTATTTCTAAACCAATTGAAGGCAAAGAATCTATCGCTCAAGTTGCCGCTATTTCTTCTGATGACAAAGAAGTTGGCCAATTAATCGCTGAAGCAATGGAGCGCGTGGGCAATGACGGCGTCATTACAATCGAAGAATCTAAAGGCTTCACTACTGAATTGGATGTAGTTGAAGGTATGCAATTTGACCGTGGCTATGCTTCTCCATACATGGTTACAAATACTGACAAAATGGAAGCTATCTTAGATAATCCATTTGTATTAATCACTGATAAGAAGATTACAAGCATTCAAGAAATCCTGCCTGTTCTTGAGCAAGTGGTACAGCAAGGCAAGCCATTATTGCTAATTGCTGAAGATGTTGAAGGTGAAGCACTTGCAACTTTAGTACTGAACAAGCTTCGTGGTACATTCAATGCTGTTGCTGTTAAAGCTCCTGGCTTTGGTGACCGCCGTAAGGCAATGCTTGAAGATATCGCTGCTCTAACTGGTGCTGAAGTGATCACTGAAGAGCTTGGCCGTGACCTTAAGTCTGCTACAATTACTTCTTTAGGACGCGCTGCTAAAATCGTTGTCACAAAAGAAAACACAACAATTGTTGAAGGTGCAGGAAGCACTGAAGCAATCCAAGCTCGCGTGAACCAAATCCGCGTTCAATTAGAAGAAACTACTTCTGAATTCGACAAGGAAAAATTACAAGAGCGCCTTGCTAAATTGGCTGGCGGTGTAGCAGTTATCAAAGTTGGTGCTGCAACTGAAACAGAATTAAAAGAGCGTAAGCTTCGTATCGAAGACGCATTAAACGCAACTCGTGCTGCAGTTGAAGAAGGTATCGTATCCGGTGGTGGTGTTGCCCTTCTAAACGTATACAGCAAAGTGGCTGAGCTTCAAGCTGAAGGCGACGAGCAAACGGGTATCAACATCGTTCTTCGTGCGATGGAAGAGCCAGTTCGCACAATCGCTACCAACGCTGGTCTTGAAGGATCTGTTATCGTTGAGCGCTTAAAGCATGAAGAAGTTGGCACAGGCTTCAACGCTGCTAGCGGCCAATGGGTAAACATGATCGACGCTGGTATCGTTGACCCAACTAAAGTTACTCGTTCTGCACTTCAAAACGCAGCCTCTGTTGCAGCTATGTTCTTAACAACTGAAGCTGTAGTTGCTGATAAGCCAGAACCAGCTGGTGCAGGCATGGGAATGCCTGACATGGGCGGTATGGGCGGTATGGGCGGCATGATGTAATATCAGCCCCAATATCTAGGGTTTGGAATAAATAACATGAAGCTTCTCGTGAGTTGAGCAAACTTATGGGGAGCTTCTTTTTCCATTTCTTGTGTTACAATGAATATATAATTATTTGTTTCAAAACATGAGAGTGGGGGAATCGGAATAAATGAACACTGTTCTTACATATGTAGTTTCCCTTTTCGTGATTGTGATATCAGTATTTACAACTCTTTATATTAAGTCCGAACTTGAGCGGGTGTTACATGAAAAAACAGATACTGTCCCTTTCCATATTTGTAATATAGTAATAATTATAATGGCTTCTCTTTTGACTCATGCTGTAATGACTAAATACGTCATGGGGAATAAAATTGATTTAATGCTGCAAATAGTCATCCACATGTTCATGATCTTCCCAATTTATATATTAGGGAACATTGCGTTTGAAAAATATAAAACAGTTTATCGAAAATACTTAACCACTGAGAACCGGAAAGTGGTAGTTCTTAACGAAAAGTACCTAAAAAAGAAAAAACGGTTTACAAAATTAAACAAGTATAATGCCGTTTCTAAGGAAAAATAAACCTTCGGAATAACAGAAGTAAGTCAAAAAAGTTCTTATTCAAATAATCAATACCAAACCACTTCCTAAAAAGTTAGGGAGTGGTTTTTTGCGGTTTCTTTAGAATTGGCTATGTTAGACTTAGCAAAATTCCTAAAAATTTTGCAAAAACTCCTAAAATGTATGTGTATTCTGAATATTAGACCAATGTTAAAATATACTTGATTTTTTGAAATCGCTTGCATACTTAAAGTAAGTTGATAGCGTGTTTTCTTGAAGGGGGGAATAGATTAAAAAAATCTTTGCTGGTTGATGAGGCTTTTAATCTTTTAAGAAACGAGGGGAAAGAGCAAGTGAGACATCTATTATCGATAGTGGGGAAAACGCTTTTAGCTTTTCTGGTTGTGTTTGCAACCATTTTACCATTTGCTGTGAAACATAGTTCTGCGGCAGAAGGAACGTCAACAGATTTTGAAGTCCTGAGGCAAAAATGGAAGTCTTATTTAGTAGGGGGTAACTTCTCGCTGGAAGACCCGGATGTGGCCAGCAAGGTGAACATTATTGCAAAGACCGCATATGACTATTGGGAACCCATGGTTAAAACCAATCCGGATAACTATATTTGGGAGGATCTAGACGACAGTGTGATCACGGTAGAAAAGAGTAAATCAAGCCCGATGACACTGGCGTATCAACGTTTAAATGCCATGGCAGTGGCTTATGAAACTAAAGGGGCAGCCATCAAAAACAGCTCTGGGGAAACAGTCACATTGTATCAAAACCCTCAATTAATAACAGATATTAAAAATGGATTAAACTGGCTATACCAAAAAAAATATAACACCAACAGATCAATTGGCAAGACAAACTGGTTTGACTGGTGTATCGGTACACCGCTTGCTCTTAATGATACAGTCGTTTTGATATATGATCAGTTATCCAAACAAGAAATAAGCAATTATATGGCAGTAATTGATAAATTTACCCCAGATCCAACGAAGGCCAATGGGGGCAAGGCAACAGGTGCAAACCTCATGTATGTTGCACAAGTTGTAGGAATTCGCTCGATTATCCTAGGTGATGGGGACAAGCTTGCCGCATCACGTGACGCGATTAGCCCGTTATTTGAATATGTTACAACTGGAGATGGATTTTATAAAGACGGCTCCTTCCTGCAGCATGGAAACCATCCGTATACTGGAGGGTATGGGAAAGCGCTGCTTGCCAATCTGGTATCCTTCGTTTATTTATTAGACGGTTCTGATTGGAAGGTTAAAGACCCTAACCTGGATAACATGTACAAATGGATATTTGATTCCTATGAGCCTGTTATTTATAAAGGCGGATTAATGGATATAATTCGCGGAAGGGAAATTTCAAGATTTAATCAGCAGGATCATTTAATGGGCCACGAAACCATCCGACCGATTCTACACCTTGCCTCGTTTGCTCCGCCTCAGTATGCAGCAAGACTAAAAAGCATGGTAAAAGAGTGGATCCAATCGGATACGTACCTGAGTTTTTATGAAACAGCTCCCATTTATCATGTCGTACTGGCCAAGCAAATTGTGAACGATTCAACGATTAAACCAAGGGGAGAACTGGTCACGAACCGCCAATTTGCTAACATGGACCGTACCGTTCATTTACGTCCGGATTTCGGCTTCGCTCTTGGCATGTCTTCCAGCCGTATCTATAACTATGAATCTATTAACGATGAAAACCTCAAAGGCTGGTATATGGGTGACGGCGCTACCTATTTGTATAATAGCGATTTGAGCCAATATAGTGATGATTATTGGGGAACCGTTAATATGTACAGAATCCCTGGCACAACAGTCGACACCCAGACAAGAAAGTCTAGCGAGGGACAAAGCAAAGCGAGTGCGGAAGATTGGGTAGGCGGTACAAACATCGCAGGGCTATACGGAGTATCCGGCATGGCATCGAACGGCTCCAAAGCCTGGAAAAACACTTTGACAGCCAAAAAATCCTGGTTCATGTTCGATGATGAGGTTGTTGCATTGGGTGCAGGCATTAATAGCACCGACAACCGTACAATTGAAACAACAATCGAAAACAGAAAAATTAAAAATGACGGCACGAATGAGCTGACAGTTAATGGAGTTGCCAAGTCAGCAAATTTAGGCTGGCAAGAGTCAATCAACGATGTTAAGACCATTCATTTACAAGGAAATACAACTGGTTCCGATATCGGTTACTACTTCCCGGAACCGACTACAATAAATGCCTTGCGTGAAGCAAGAACGGATAAATGGAGCAATAGTAACCTGTATCCTAAATTTACCGATGATTCGGATGTAACCAGAAACTTTGTAACACTCTGGAAAGATCACGGAAAAAATCCTGTCAACGATACGTATGAATATGTACTTCTGCCAAACAAAACAAGCAGCCAAACAACAGATTATGCAAATAATCCTGATATCCAAGTGCTTAAAAACTCTGGTGATGTACAAGCTGTTCAGGAAAAGAAACTGAATATCGTGGCGGCAAATTTCTGGAATGATAATAGCCAACCTTTAAAAGTTGATGGAAAAGATTTTATTTCCAGTGATAAAAAGGCTTCGGTCATGACTATGCAATCCGGAAATGAATTGGAGATCTCCGTATCGGATCCAACTCAGAAAAACGCTGGCACGATCAATCTTGAAATCAATAACCCGGCAGCGTTTGTGGTTTCGGCCGACAGTGGTGTTTCCATTTCCCACACGTACCCAACAATTAAACTGTCCATCGATGTAAAAAATGCAAAAGGGAAAACATTCAAGGTAAAACTGGCGCTGCTAAGTGTCGATTCAATTAACAAGCTTGTCGATGACTATGCGAATTCTGGAGGTGTACAAGGAGCTTTGCTGGTACAGCTAAAGGAAAATTTAACACAGGCACAAGACCAGTACAGCAAGCAGCACCTGCCTCAAGCGGTTAAGAGTTTACAAGACTTCCAAAAGCACATTAATAATAAAGGACTGCAAGACCAAATTTCCGGCAGCGCAAAGGAAGAATTAAGCACTAAGGTTGAGCAGCTGATTGAATATTGGTCCCAGCCGTAATACCCAATAAAATTTTAAAGGAGGCCCTTTCGGGACGTTTGGACCGGAGGGTTTCCTTTTTTTGAATAGCTGATTAAAAAATGAAGGAGGAATTCCATGTTCATACGAAATAGGTTCCGGAGAATCTGCAGCTTATTTATGATTATTCTTCTGGTTGCTTCGCTGTTTCAAACGGGCGCTCAGATGAAAACAGCAAAGGCTGCTGAACAGGTTAATTTGGCGCTGCATGCAGCCGCATTAAATGCTTCTAGTTCAATGACGGGAAGCAATCCATTAGCCAATATTGTAGATGGAATTACAGCAACTTTGTGGCAGCCGAATAGTTCTGACCGACCGGATGGAGTGGTTTGGTGTATTCTGGACCTTGGGTCAGTAAAGACCTTTAACAAGGCTGTCCTGCAATTCGGAACCAATATAGGTTCCGATAAAGTGAAGATTGAATATAACAATGACAATGGCTCCATATGGAATGCTGCCTATGAAAAATCAATCGAGAACAAAGCATCAAACAGTCCCAGAACAGAAACGGCTGCATTTGATCAACAAGTGCAGGGCCGGTATGTAAAAGTAACCTTTACTATTGTGGATACTGTAAAAAATTTTAATGTATCAGAATTCGAACTATATAACGATGTTCCTGCCAAAACCGCTTCAGTCACGAATGCATTCGTGGTCAACGGTAACGGACAAGGAATCATCCATTGGCAGGACCCGGCACAGGATACTAACTATTTGGATTTCGATCAGGTCATCATAACAGACATCTCCGATCCTTCCAATCCTAACCCGATTACGAAGATAGTCGATAAAGGCGTCGGGGAGGTAACCATTGACGGTCTAACCAATGGCAAGGAATATACCTTTACCGTTAAGACTGCCGCAAAGGATGGAACGGAGAGTGACGCGGTCATTTTATCGATGATCCCGACGGAAAAGCCAAACACGATTCTCATCAAATCCCAGCAGTTAACAAATGTTAAAGAATCCCTAACAAGTGGCAGCAAAGAATATACGGATGCGGTAAATAAATTAATTGGAGAGGCCGATACAGCTTTAACCAAGGGTCCTTATTCTGTAACGTACAAACCGACCCCCGCTCCTAATGCCAGTATTCATGATTATTGGAGTATCGGACCATACTGGTGGCCGGACCCTACAAAACCGGATGGGATGCCGTATATTAACAGGGATGGCGAATTTAACCCTGAAGGCTATACGGAAAAATATGATAAGCAGAGCTTTATGGATTTAAGGGATGCCGTATCGTCACTGTCACTTGCCTACTATTTAACCAATAAGGAAGAGTACGCTAAACATGCGTCGCTGCTTTTAAAAACCTGGTTTATCAATCCAGAAACCAAGATGAATCCAAACATGAGGTATGCCCAGGGTGTTCCAGGCGTAACCGACGGCCGTAAGGAAGGAGTACTGGAATCGGATAAATTGCTGGATATCATTGATGACATCCAGCTCATCTCTCCTTCGAACAGCTGGACGACTAACGACACCATCGAGTTTAAGACCTGGTTATCAGAATATACGAACTGGCTGGAAACGAATTCAGTGGCTCAGGACGAGAAAAATACCGCCAATAACCATGGCACCTGGTTTGATGCCCAGTTCACAGCCTATAATCTTTATCTGGGTGCTAAAATTAAAGCCAAGAATTACTTACAAGAAACAACAATTCCGCGGATGGCGGAGCAAATTATGGACGATGGGACCATGCCGGAAGAGCTGCGGAGAACGCGGCCATTCCATTATTTCACCTTTAATTTGATCCCATTTACCATGCTGGCAGTGATAGGTGATCAAGTAGGCGTAGATGTTTGGAACGCTGGAGGGGAAATCCGGAAGGCTTATGACTTTATTACTCCTTATGTAGTTGATTTCGCAGGATGGCCATACGATGAACTCGAGGCCCAAGAGGACGAAAGGATTTTCTCTACATACTTGCGGGAAGCGGCTGCCAAGTTCGGGGAAGATTCCTACTGGAGTGCATCCGATATCATGCTAAAAGACCAGTTAACCACCCATCGGGCAAATCTGGTCGCACCGGTTCTCCCTGGGGGAAGCCCGCGGAAAGAAATCGTCACGTTTAGCTTCAGGGAATTATATACCCCTGTGGTTGGAACCATCTACGGTAATGAGATCAACGTAACGGTGCCAAAGGGGACGGAACGAAAAGGATTAGTTGCCTCCTTTATCACAACCGGGGAGCGTGTAAAAGTAGGCAAGTCCGTGCAAGTGAGCGGTGAAACGGCCAATGATTTTACGGCCCCTGTCAAGTATACAGTCGAATCGCCAAATGGTTCAACAAAGACATATACGGTAAAGGTAACAGAATCCGACAAAAAGTTTCCTGTTAAAATTTATCAATCCGGCTTCACTGAATTCAGGTCCGATCCAAGAATTGATGAAATATTATCACAGGATAGCAGTGTCAGCTTATTCGATATTATGGAAAAATTCCCACAAGTAGCAGCTGACAGTAAACCACTAACATGGTATCAAGGCTATTATGATCAAGGCCAATTCAAAGCCCCGGCGCAAATCTTTGTGAAAGATGGGAATTCAACCCATACCCGGTCGATGCCGGCAGCATTAAGGCTGTTGAAGGATTCAGCAAACGGGTCTACTGCCACGGTGAATGTAAGTACGAAAGGCTATAAGGATTTGACCATTTCATTTAACGCAAGAACACAAAATAAATCTAATGGCTATAAATTGGTCGGTGAATGGTCAGTTGATAACGGGAATACCTGGAATACATCAGGTGAGTTGCTCAGGGACAGCAGTCATTCGGAACTGACTGATACGTATGCCAAAACTCCGTTCACTTTTACGATTAGTAATCCAAATAACTTTGATAAACCGAACTTCCTTTTCAGATTCAGATTAGACAGCTCCAGTATCGGATATATGAACCTGGATGATGTTGAAGTATCTGCTATTCCGTCGGAAACGAATGCTGACTTGAGCCGGCTGATCCTTAGCGAGGGGACATTGTCTCCTTCGTTTAATGCGGATGTAACTGAGTATACAGTTAATCTGAAACGAAATATGAACAGAATTAAGATTACACCGGTTACCGCCGATGCTGCTGCAAGAGTGAAGGTAAATGGTGTGGCTGGCTCTGAGTTGCAGCCAATTCTATTGAAAATTGGCGATAATCCAATCTATATAGAAGTGACGCCGGAGAAAGGTGAACCAAAAACCTATCATATCAATGTGAAACGGGTTGACTTTCCTGGTGGCAAAGACAAGTAAATCCAGATAAATCGTGACTTGAACTAGAAAGCGGGGATTATAAATGCCCGCTTTCTGTTCAATTGGAAAAAGTGCTTGAAAGGACCTTATTTATTGTTCTAGTTTAATCCACTGGGGAGAATAGTCAAAAAGTTGCATTGACAGATAATTTAAAAATAATATGATAGTATCAAAGAATTGGGATTTCATATACAAGATTGGGATTGTCTGCAAAAGATATCGATGAGCAATAAAAACCTTCCAATCATCATTCTTGCCTAATTGAATCCGATCTGGCTTAACAGCAGTATTACATCAGTTTGAAAGCGCTTCAAAAAACTAAACCTGTTTTGCGGCGATTTACAGTGGTTT
Organism: Neobacillus sp. 114; assembly: GCF_030127045.1. Lineage (NCBI taxonomy): Bacteria > Bacillati > Bacillota > Bacilli > Caryophanales > Bacillaceae > Neobacillus > Neobacillus sp. 114. The sequence continues at coordinate 269,638 of NZ_CP126144.1, forward strand.
AACTCGTCTGAATATTACATGGATAATATTTCGGATTACGAAATATAAGCATTCCGAAGGAGTCCTGTTGATATCAAATTGCCGTTTCCGCCCCGGTAATGAATTAGGAGGCATGAGAAATGAAAAAAATATTACTTGTAGACGATGAAAGATGGGGAAGGACCGCCATCAGACGGACTATCGAAAAGACTGGTCTGCCGGTTATGGTCTGCCACGAAAGCAGCAATGGTTCAGAAGCGCTGCACTGGCTGAAAACCAATCATGCAGACCTAATTATGGCGGATATTCGGATGCCTGTCATGGATGGCTTAACATTCTTGGAGCAATTGCGTTCGGTCAATCAAAGACAAGCAGTTGTGATGATTAGCGGTCACGATAATTTTTCCTTTGCCCAGCAATCTCTAAGGGCAGGTGCATTCGATTATTTACTAAAGCCTGTAGAAGTTGAGGAAATGACAGTCTGTTTAGAAAGATGGCTCAATCTTTGTGTGGATTTCGTTGAGCAGAGTGAAGAGAAATCGGATCCAAATCCATTGGAAAAGTCCACTGTGGAACATGTGGTAGAGTTCATCAAATCCAGGGTGCCAGGTGAAGTGACCTTGACGGAGGCAGCAAAGGAGGTCCACTTGAATCCAAGCTATTTAAGCCAGCTTTTTAAGCGCCAAATGAATCAAAATTTTTTGGATTATGTTCAGCAATTGCGTATGGACGAAGCGGAGCGGCTGCTCACACGCACATCTCTTAGAATAACAGAAATAGCCCATCGTCTTGGCTATGCGGATTTGTCATATTTCAGCAACACATTTAAAAGAATAAAAAGAAAAACACCTTCAGAATTTCGCAAATCGTTTCAACGCGGCAAGGTCAGTGTTTAGAAAGAATTGCGCAGTGGGTAATGACAACGAAACATCCAATCTCTTAAAGCCAGGAGCATGATCTGGCTTTTTCTTTTTCCAGCGCTCTCTAAGTCAGACTGATCCCACCATTATGTGCCATTTTACCCATTTCATTATAACAGCCAAATAATCTAAAAATTTCTAAAAAATATATAAAAACTACCCCTTATGGCACAGCGGCATCTGCTATACAATCTTTGTATACGCTCCCAAGAAGGACCGAACAATTCTATGGCTGTTTCAGGAAGGAGGATGTAAACCAAAACATAAGCGAGTGGATATCTGGTTAAATAAACAATAAGGGAGTGGAAGGATGACAAAGATAGTGAAAAAAGGATTTTCAGCAATGGCTTTTTTGGTGCTCTTATTTTCGACTGTATTAGCCTCACTCGGGGAAGGCTTTCACGCAACCGCATCTGCCGCTGAAACCCAAGAAATCAAGAATGATCAACTCGAAGGCAGTGGCAAGGTACCTGAAAAGCTATCAATTATACCATCAGAACAAGGCATAAATATTTTTGCTGTCTCCAATGATGCGATTACGCTTACTGCGGGTGATACGTTTATTTATACAGTCGATACCCCTGAAGGTCAGGGGCGCACCACGTTAGAAATCAAAACAGTGGGGGAACTATTCAATCAAATTACTTCCAAAGCAGCTGTACCCCAAACATATGCCGTGAAGGATGTAAATGGGTTAGTAAAACAACCGACAGATGGAATCAGCCAAGGTGATGTTCTAACCGTAACGGCAGGAGAGGATTCCTACGATTACCAGATTAAAGTTATCGAAGGTGCCGTCCGCGGCAAAATGGAACTCGAAGACAACGAAATTACGGAAAAGACCGAATCGGATGTTGTATTGAATTTCTTTGCAGGAATGAGAAGTCCGGCAACAGAGGTGGTTCTTAAAGTTCCAAAGGGTATAAATGCCACGATGGATAACACCACTGTCAATGTAATTGGCAGAGGGGAAGTCAAGCTTTCTGGGCTTGAGACACAGTCCATCGGCAGAGTCGGGGAAGGATATCGTTTCCAAAAAGTAGGGACGGTCAAGATTGATAACAACAAGGACGGCAGCCAAGTCATCACTTTCAAGGGTCTCGATTTAAGACCGGCAAATGGAGCGGATCTGCAAATCACCTTTAAGGATGTATCTATAAAAAAAGGCAGCTATCAGTTTGAGGCTTCCTACACGACCTCTGAACCGGAAGTATTACCAAGTCCATCATGTACTGTCAGCTTAAATGTGGTTAAAACGATAAGCAACTTTCATAGAGTTTTAGATAAGAGCCTAACATATAAGGAAAATAGCGAAACTTACACGAAGGCTAAATTCCGCTGGACTGCTCCGAAGCATGCTGCCTTCATCAAGTTGATGCAGTCAACAGATAAGGGAACAACCTGGACGGAAAGCTATGCAAAAGTGGATAAACAAAGTGGAGAAGTTGAGGCTCAGAACCTGGCTCCGAATACAGAATACTACTTTAGGCTCGCCGTCACCGGCGGGGAGAATAACGGAGAATCAAATATTGCTAAATTCTATACAGGAAAATTTAACGCTAAGCTTATGGGTGCAAAGGGTGACGGAACCGCTGATGATACAGAGGCCATAAATAATGCGATTGCGTACCTTAATTCGATTGGCGGAGGGACGCTGCTGTTTGAGAATGGTAAGTTTAATGTAAGAACCGTACATCTGCTAAGCAATGTCTACTTATATGTTGATAAAGATGCAACGATTGCCGCATTAAAAGGCGGAGATGCCCCTGAGTCAGCTTATTTTTCAGATAAAGCTTATCGCTCGGGTACATCCCCTACAGACACAGGGCCATACCGTGATCCTGAAAATTACATGACGAAGCAGGATGTTGGCCACACATACTTTAGGAACAGTATGTTCTTTGGTGAAAGGGTCGACAATGTCAAAATTATTGGAAATGGACGAATTACTGGCAATGGCAATCTTGTGACTAGTGATGGGGTCATGAATAATGCCCCAGATAATCGCACAGATAAGATGGTTACCTTAAAGCTAAGCACCAACTTTGAATTTGGCGGTTTAGATAATGGACTTGATTTGTGGTATGAAGAGACAGATTCACCAACCACAGACGAGCCCTATTATATTAAAAGCATCGACAAAGACGGAAAAAATGAAGTGAAGCAAAAAGACATAAGCAATATGCTGAGAGTGGATAATGCCGGTCACTTTGCATTGCTGGCAACCGGCACGGACCATATCAACACGCATGACTTTTATTATGATAAAGGAAAAGGCGGACAGGCCAGGGACGTATTTGACTATATGGAAAGCAGCTATGTCACGGCTAAAAACATCTATGCCAAAGGGACTTCCGATGACATTGTCAAACCGGGCAGCGACTCTTCATTAGGGTTTACAAGACCTGCCACTGATTTTTATGTCCGCAATATTATTGGCGACACAAACTGTAATCTATTCCAGATTGGCAGCGAAACAGCAGACGACATCAGAAATGCGTATGTCGATAATATTTATGTATTAGCAGGAAATAAAGCGGGATTCTCGATTTCAACCAATGACGGCGCAACCGTTGAAAATATTTACTTGAATTCAGGCAAAACAGGGCCAATCCACCATGAGGCTCAGATGCGGCGCACCCGGGCACCATTCTTCATTTCAATCTCCAATCGGGGCCGGGTGATTGGCGGACAAGCGCAGCGGATGAAATTTATGGAAAACGGTGTGCAACGTGATGAACTATTAAGTACAAACGTTAATATCGGACACGTGAGAAACATTTACATTAAAGATGTAAATATTGAACAGGTTTACCAAGGAAGCCAATACGGCGACCCATCCAAGCGCTGGGTTCCTTATACCAATCAAAGTAAGGCAACACCGATTATTGCTGGTTATAAGGTTGGTGAGGGCGGTCCGCAACTGCCGGATGGACGCAGTATCGGTTATATCGAGAATGTAAACTTTGAAAACGTCGATATTTTAGTAAAGGGCGGCAACAGTTATGCTGATTCACATATCAGTCCTCCTGAGCTAGGTGTTGGCAAGTACAATGTTGGTGACTTCGGTGTACAGCCTGCCTACGGATTCTGGGCAAGACATGTCGATGGACTGACGTTCAAAAATGTAACGACAAATTTTGAGAAAAATGATGATCGCTATGCTTTTGTGTTAGACGATGTTAAAAATGCGGTGCTGGACCGTTTAACAATGGTTATAGGGGAAAATAACCCAAGTGTCATACAATTAAAAAATTCCAGCAATATTACCGTGAAAAATGCTGCTTTTTATAAGAAGACTTGGGGCAATCAGCTGACGCCGCTTGAGGACTTAGTCAATGCAACTGTGACAGATGGTCAAGCGTATCCGCCAATTGTAAAGGATCCGCATAATACCTCAATTCAATTGAAACGAGACGGTCATGACAATATTACCAATCTGGACACGGAGGGAAATACCATTACGACGGTTTTGGGTACTACAGTAACTGACTTGACCAGTCAAATTGAGTCAACTGATGGGACGGCACAGACTTACTCCGTCACCGGTTCCTCAGGTCATCCAAAGGATTCAGGTGTGCTTGAAACAGGGGATATTCTGGTTGTGACCGCCGAAGACGGAACGACAAAAGCAAATTATCGGATCATTGTTCCGCTTGAGATATTGATTGAAGGGGAGTCGCAAATCAATTCGGTTACTAAAAGTATACCAAGTATTACACTCTCCACTTCATCAACGAATGGAATTTACTATTTACAGACCAATTCCGTACCAGTTGGAGAGTGGATTCAATTCAATATCGATGTTCCAACGGCAGGCACTTATGATGTGTCTTATCAATATAAGACCAATACAACAGGAAGGGCAACGGTTCAGGCATATGTAAATGGTGAAGCGAAAGGGGAAGCGGTCAATCAACTTAGTTCAACGGCCAATCAATATATTCCTGTGGATTTAGGCCAGGTGACATTCCCGGCTGCAGGCACCTATCCAATTCGGTTTCAAGCCACAAAAGCCGGCTCCATTGTGATTGATTATATAAAATTAACACGAAGATAAGCGGCGGCTAAGGACTGTAGGTTGCAGGAGAACCCTTGGCGCATTATTAACATATTTTGAAAAAGCAAAAACCACTTCCTATGAATGAACCTAGGGAAGTGGTTTTTTATGTTTTTAGAGTGAATGATGGATTTTACCTGTCTTTGCCACCTTCATCGCTTCTTTAATATACTCCGCAGATTGATGCAGCCATTCCATTTCTTGAGAATCAATTGAAATTTCCAATTGCTGCTCTACACCATTTCTGCCGACGATGCATGGCATACTTAAGGCAACATCACCGTCGTAGCCGTATTGTCCGTGTAAGGTAGTGCACACAGGATAAACACTGCGTTCATCCAGCAAAACAGCCTTAGCTAGTGTAACTGCGGCCTGGGCAACACCAGCATTGGTCCACCCTTTACCATTTAACACATCAAAGGCTGCCTTTACTACCTGCTGCTTAACTCGCTCCCGGCTTAATGGCTCTTTTCCTTGAAAGACTTGGTCTAATTCTTTTTCGCCAAAGCCTTGCACATTTAAGCGACTTAATACTGGGAACGCTGTATGGCCGTGTTCGCCCATCATATATCCTGTCACGCTTTTTGGATCGATGCCATAATTGTCGGCAATGATTTTACGAAGGCGGGCAGAATCAAGCATCGTGCCGGTTCCAAATACCCGTCCTTTCGGATAGCCAAATTCATTTTCTGCTATGTAGACCATGGTATCTAATGGATTTGTGATCAAAATAATGATGGCGTCTTTTGTATATTTCGTAATTCCCGTCATGACTTCACGAATGACTTCGGCGTTGACCGCGGCTAATTGGGCTCTGTCCGGCATCTTATCATCTTCGCTTTTTAGCATGCTCGGGCCGGCAGCGCAGATAATCACATCTGCATCGGCACATTCGGAATAGTCCCCGGCACGGACCGATGTGTTCGACATATAGGTAAGAGCGGTTGCATGCGCTTGGTCAAGCGCTTCGCCAAAAGCAACATCCTTATCGATATCAATGACTGCAATTTCCGCAAATAATCCTAATTTCATGGCATCTGCCAGAACATAAGAGCCGACATGGCCCACTCCTACTACAACTAACTTATTTCTTTTCATTGGTTTACCTCCTAAACAATCAATGTAAATATTTTATCACAATAGGGATAATATTTTTACTATTTAAAAATTTTGTTCATTCCAACGTGCCCTCCATACCTATAATAAAAGACCAAGGGAAACCCCCTTGGCCTTTTTTGGCTATATTTCTATTATCCATTCATCCAAATCTACTCTTCGACTTCCCCGCAATACTGGCTGATTAGCTTTACCGCCCGAGTTTGGCTGATGTTTAAATCCTTCGCAACTTTTCTAGAACTCTTATTTTTTTTATAAGACTGGCCCACTAACGTTTTTTTGACATGTTCAATGGCATCGTCAAGCCTTGCCGGGAGGCCGTACTGAGTATGCGGCTGGATGTTTTGTGTGATGAGCTCAGGCAGGTCGCACCTCTGGATGGTCGAGTCGCTGGTGACAACGAGCCTTTCCATCACATTTTCAAGTTGCCGGATGTTTCCCGGCCAAGAGTACTCATGAAAGATATCCAAGCATTCTTGAGAGATAATCTTATTCATTTCATACTTTTTATTAAACTTATATAAAAAATTATAGGTCAGCGGTATAATGTCTTCTCTGCGTTCTCTTAACGGGGGAAGGTGGATATCGATAATATTCAGACGGTAAAATAAATCCTCGCGAAAAACTTTGTTCCCCACCATTTCGACTAAATCACGGTTTGTCGCGGCGATTATCCGGACATCCACCTTTTTCATTTCGTATCCGCCAATTGGAAGGTACTGTTTTTCCTGGATGACCTGCAATAATTTTGCCTGCAAGGATAAAGGCAGTTCACCGATTTCGTCGAGAAACAGTGTCCCTTGATCCGCTATCTCCAGAAGCCCCTTTTTGCCGTGCTTGCTGGCACCGGTAAATGCTCCTTCGGCATAACCGAAAAGTTCTGATTCGAGCAGGTCTTCAGGCAGGGCTGCACAATTAAGCTTCAGAAATGTTTTGTTTTTCCGCTTGCTTATGTCATGAATGTACTGAGCCAGTACGCCCTTTCCTGTTCCGGATTCCCCCTGAATTAATATGGTTGAATCTACCTTCGCGATTTTTTCACAGACCTTCAGAATGTCCTTCATTTTTTGACAATTCGTGATTGGAGTGGAGTGAGGAGATTCTGCTGGGTAATTTTCTCTTTCTTTTTTAATCTGCTTAAACGTTTGCATCTCTTGTGAGGTAGTGACAATTAGTTCGATTTCATTTTCCTCGTTTAATATGGGAACTGCCGTCGTTAATAGCTCAGCCCCAATATAGGTGGATTGCCTGATAGTAACTGGCTTTTTTTCCTTAAAAACCAAAGGTACAATCGAGGGCTTCCAATACCCCATTTCAAATAATTCCGCATTTTGTTTTCCAACCACATCCTCCGGCTTTAAACCATAATGCTTTTCGCAAACACTATTAACAAAAATAATCCTTTGATCCCGGTCAATAACAAATATTTCATCAGAAGAATGGTCTAAGATCTTTCTTAATGTTTCACCTGTTATTTCGGGTATTTGTATATTATCTAACATAGGAGGACAGCTCCCTACTCGGTTTGAGTTGATTGTAATTCAAGTGAGTTGAAAACGACTCTATTTTAACACGAGAAGTGAATGAAAATTGACACTTTTCCTAATTATAACGCGTTTTTAATAATTGGCACGATACTTGCATTAATAAAAGATAAGTGATTTAAATCACACTAATTCAATTTAACAAAATATTCGTTCCTTTGTAAACGGTTTATTTGTATTCAACCGTTTATTAGGAACAAGTAAGATGAATTGATTCTGACTCAATCTAGTTATCTAGAAGATTCATAGCAATTTATCTTGTTAATAAAAAATTTTTAAGAATAAAAGGAGAGAATTGGTATGGCAACTTATAATCCAGTAGTAAACAAGTCGAATAAAGTCTATGAAAGAACATTAACTTATGATTTATACACAGACCCAAAGGTGTATCAGCAGGAAATGAATGATGTGTTCGCTAAGTCATGGCAGCTAGTCGGTCATGTAAGCCAAGTTGAGAAAGTCGGCCAGTTCTTTACCTGTGAAGTTGCAGGCGAGCCAATTCTTGTTACCCGCGGCAAAGACGAAGTGATCCGTGCATTCTACAATGTCTGCCCCCACCGTGCAACAAAACTTGAAAAAGAAGACGCTGGAACGAAGAAAATTTTTGCCTGCGGCTACCACGGTTGGACATTCCATTTAGATGGACAGTTGAATAAGGCACCAAACTTCACTGGGGAAGATGCCCATTGTGTCAGCGACCGCTGCTTACGATCTGTAAGAATGGAAATTGGAGAGGGACTCATTTTCGTTAATCTTGATGATAATGCTTCACCTTTAGCTGAAGTGTACGGCGATTTCTTCGATCGTCTAGCAAAGTTCCCATTCTTAGGGGAACTTAAGAGAATTAACCAAAAAACCCGTGTGATTAAAGCAAACTGGAAAGCGTTTATCGACAACTATTTAGAGTGTGACCACTGCCATGTTGCACACCCTAGCTTTGTAGCAACTCTTGATATGAAAAACTACCAAATTGTTACTTGCCAAAACTATTCCGTTCAAGCATCAGTGGTTAAACCGGATAAAACAATGGGTACAACAGACTTAAATGAAGCAGAATTCCAAGGCGGGGAGTTCTACTGGTTATGGCCAAACCTAATGGTAACTATCTATCCAGGACCTGCCAATATGGCAACCATTCAAATGGTTCCGATTGACCACGAAACAACTTTAGGAGTATATACTTACTATTTCAGGGATGAGAATTTATCCCAAGAAGAACAGGATCTTGTAACATTTGCGGAGCAAGTAAGACAAGAAGATGTGGAGTTAGTAGAGTTGGAGCAGATTGGATTTCGATCCCGTGCCTTTAACCAAGGAGTTTATTCTTCCTCCGAAAAGGCAATTGTACAATTCCACGACATGGTATTGGAGGCGTTAGGACGATGAGTAAGGTGGCAGCAGCTAAGAAAAAGCATTTGTTTATTAATGGAGCAGACGTAGAGGCGGCAGAATATGCCCCTCTTTACTCCCCATATTCTGGAGAACTGATTGCTGAGATTGCGATGGCAGATGAAAAACTGACAAAGGACGCGATAAAATCAGCTCAAGCCGGATTTCAAGTAATTTCCAAAACGCCGTCCTATCAGCGGGCAGCCATTTTGGAAAATGTCGTAAAACTCTTGGAAGAAAGGTTAGACCAAGCGGCGGAAGTTATTTCAAAAGAGTCTGCTAAGCCGATTTCTTTTGCAAGAGGAGAGGTTTCAAGAACAATCGAAACCTATAAATTCGCGGCGGAAGAGGCAAAAAGAATTCATGGGGAAACCCTTCCTTTTGACGCTTCTCCTGGTGGAGTAGGAAGAATCGGTTATACTCTCCGGAAGCCGATTGGGGTGATCGGTGCGATTACGCCGTTCAACTTCCCTATGAATCTAGTGGCCCATAAGGTAGGGCCAGCGATTGCATCAGGCAATTCCATCGTGTTAAAGCCGGCTTCGCAAACACCATTATCCGCTCTTTACATTGCAGAGCTTTTCAAAGAGGCAGGCCTTCCGGACGGTGTATTAAATGTGGTAACGGGTTCTGGTTCGGTTGTAGGGGAAGCAATCATCCGCGATGACAGAGTAGCGATGATTACATTTACCGGCAGCCCGGCAGTTGGAATTGCGATTCGCAACAAGGCGGGATTGAAAAGAACGACTTTAGAACTTGGCTCTAATGCGGCAGTTATTTTAGATAAAGATACAAATATTGACCAAATTATCGACCGCTGTGTGATGGGGGCTTTCTCCAACCAAGGCCAAGTATGCATTTCCTTACAGCGGGTGTATGCCCATGAAGATGTGTACGATCAATTTGTTGAAAAGTTTGCGGAGGCGGCAAAACTATTAAAAATAGGTGACCCGTTAAACCCTGATACGTATATATCCGCGTTAATTTCCAAAAAAGAAACAGAGCGCGCGGCAGCCTGGATTGAAGAAGCGAAGCAAAATGGCGCAAAGATAGCAGCTGGCGGTAATCTTACAGAAGATGGAGTTTTAGAGCCGACCATTATTACCAATGTCGATCCGAAGCAAAAGGTGTCCTGCCAGGAAGTATTTGCTCCGGTTGTGATTGTGAATAAGGTAGGTTCCGTTGAAGAAGCAATTGAATATGTAAATGATTCAAGATACGGGCTGCAGGCCGGGGTTTATACAAAAAATGTTGATAAGGCTTTGCTTGCAAGCGAAACGCTAGAAGTCGGGGCTGTGATGATTAACGACATTCCGACTTTCCGGGTAGACCATATGCCATATGGCGGTGTGAAGGAAAGCGGAACTGGTCGCGAAGGGATCAAATATGCAGTTGAGGAAATGACAGAATTGAAATTAGTTGTTTGGAACCGAGGAGACAAATAATGAGCACATATAAAATTGCTGTAATACCCGGGGATGGAATCGGCCCCGAGGTATTGCAGGAAGGAATAAAGGTTTTAAATAAAATTGCAGAGATAGATGGCAGCCTAAAGTTCGAGTACACATATTTTCCATGGGGCTGTGAGTACTATTCTAAACACGGCGTCATGATGGATGAGGATGGAATCGAAAAGCTCAAGGGCTTTGACGCCATTTTTCTAGGTGCAGTCGGATTTCCGGGTGTACCTGACCATATTTCCTTATGGGACTTATTGTTGAAAATCAGAAAAAGTTTTGACCAATACATCAATATCCGTCCAATTAAGTTAATCAATGGCGCACCATGTCGTTTGAAAGATATTAATCGGAAAGATGTGGATATGCTGTTTATCCGTGAAAACAGTGAGGGAGAGTATGCCGGGGCTGGCGATTGGTTATTTAAGGGCCAAGAAAATGAAGTCGTGCTGCAAACCGGAGTATTTTCCCGCAAAGGCACTGAACGGGTGATCCGCTACGCATTTGAAACAGCAAGAAAAGAAGGCAAATCTCTAACTAGTATCAGTAAGGGCAATGCCTTAAACTATTCCATGGTTTTCTGGGATCAAGTATTTGAGGAAGTCAGCAAAGACTACCCGGATGTGAAAACGGCCTCCTATCTCGTTGATGCAGCTGCGATGCTGATGATAACCGACCCGAAACGGTTTGAAGTAGTGGTTACTTCGAATTTATTTGGTGATATTTTAACAGATTTAGGTGCCGCTTTAGCTGGCGGAATTGGACTAGCTGCCGGTGCGAACATTAATCCGGAAAGAGCCTATCCTTCTATGTTTGAGCCAATTCACGGCTCTGCGCCGGATATTGCCGGAAAGGGATTAGCCAATCCGTTAGCGACCATTTGGTCAGCAAGCCAGTTGCTTGACCATTTAGGTTATGAGAACTATGGAAAATTGGTTCTTGATGCCATCGAGGAACTACTTGTGGAAGGTAAGACTTTAACACCAGATATGAAGGGGACCGCCTCAACATCTGAAGTCGGGGACCGGGTGGAAGGTATTGTTAGCTTACTAGGATTATCGGTAATGGTAAAATAATCTTTAAATGCAAGGTACGAAGGCGGGAACTACATATGGATCCGGTCCCGCCTCGTCCTATAGTTCGTTATAGTTAATAGAGTCGAAACTCAAACACATAAAGACGGTTTTATTGATTTATTTATTTGAATTTTCGATTATTTGCATCATCCTTTTTTATTATTAGAAATCGTAATCGCTTACACATTAAACTTTTTTTGTACATGAAGGGGTGTTCAGATGAGCAGCAAGAAAGCTGTTTTTCATATTTCTTTAGTTCTAAGTCTGTTGCTAATCAGTGTTGGTATTTTTGCTCCAAAACAATTGGAGAACTTCTCTAATTCATCATTAAGCTTTATTTATAACAACTTAGGCTGGTTTATTCTTGGAAGTGTGTTTGTTTTCTTTGCATTTTGTATGTATATTGCCATTTCAAAATTTGGTCATATCCGATTAGGTGATGATTCCGATCGTCCGGAATATAAAACGGCCACATGGATTGCCATGCTTTTCAGTGCATCAATTGGTATCAGCCTTGTCTTTTGGGGTGTTGCTGAACCTGTCTCCTATTATATTGATCCTCCGTTTGGAAAAGCATCTTCTGAGCAGTCGGCAAAGCTGGCTATGCAAATTGTTTATCTACACTGGGGAGTTTCCGCGTGGGCATGCTATGCAGTTGTAGGTGTTTCTTTAGCGTTTTTCCAGTTTAGAAAGAAATTGCCATCATCTTTAAGTTCTGTTTTTTATCCATTAGTTGGTGACAAGATTAAGGGCTCTTTCGGTAAATTCATTGATATTATTGTAACTTTATCAATTGTTATTGGAATTGCTACTTCCCTAGGTTTTGGAACATTGCAAGTAAACAGCGGGATGCATTATCTTTGGGGTATTCCGGTAGGTTTTTATATTCAGGTTATCATCATTGCTGTTACAACGATTCTCTATCTTTCATCATCAGTTTCTGGACTGCAGGCCGGCATTAAACACTTATCTAATCTTAATATGCTTCTAGCATTTGCTTTATTAGGATTTATGTTGATTCTTGGACCTACACAATCCATCTTAAAAATCTTTTTGCAAGGAATTGGGGATTATGCCCAAAACTTTATCGGCATGTCCTTTCGCATGGAGCCGTATAATGCCGGGAAGGGTGAATGGATTGGCAGTTGGACGCTGTTCTACTTTGGCTGGTGGATTGCATGGGCTCCGCTTGTAGGAAGTTTTGTTGCGAGGATTTCTAAAGGAAGGACCATTAAGGAATTTATGATGGGTGCTGTCTTCATCCCGGTACTCGGGTCCTTCTTATGGTTTGCTGTTATGGGTGGTTCGGCACTCGACTTAATTCAAAATCATGGTAAAACAGCAATTGCTGAAGCTGTTTCTTCAGATGTAACATCTGCCTTATTTAAGTTTTTTGATTTCTTCCCAATGAGTTCGTTCTTATCTGTCTTGGCAATGGTACTCGTGATTATTTTCTTTATTACATCTGCGGATTCAGCTATTTTTGTATTGGGAATGATCAGTGAAAACGGTAATCCCAATCCTACTCAAATTACTAAAATCATTTGGGGTGTCGTCATTGCTGCGGTTTCTGCTGTTCTAATTTTAACTGGCGGCTTAAAGGGACTGCAATCAGCGCTTGTCGCAACATCCATCCCGCTGGCCATTTTAATGTTGGTCATGTGTTATTCAACCTTCAAAGGGCTCAAAGGTGAATTAGTTCAGACACCAAGTAACAAAAAAGCTAGAAATACAGAAACTCTTGAAAAAAGGGCATTATAAAAAATAACAACCTCTCCTAATAATGAACATTCATATTAGGAGAGGCATAGTTTCTCAAAGTGTCAACCAAATTTTCTGATTATTATAAATATTATATATCGAATTTTTCGAAATTAACCTCTTCGAACTTTTGTTATACAGCAAATCAATCACCACTCCGAAAAGGCAGGAATTTAACCCTGTGCAGAAATGGATTGCTTTACTAACCATCATTCCCGCGATTGGCTCCTTAACTGTTGGTTGCCATGCTTACCGTTAGTGGTATGGCAAGCAGGTTATATTCGATGCAAGAACCATTAATAAACGATATCAACTCCTAAAAATAGAGAGGGAAAAGGAGAAAAATTGAAATGGCCTCAATGCAAATTTTAGTTGAAAAAAATGTCCCCTGTACGTTAAGAGATGGCACCATTTTATATGCTGATGTTTACAGGCCGAACGATGGGAATCAATATCCTGTTTTACTTACACGTTTGCCCTATAACAAAAATGAACGATATTATTCTCATCGTTATTTGGACACGCACCGTTTAGTGGAAAATGGCTATGTAGTGATTATTCAGGATGTAAGAGGACGATTTTCTTCGGAAGGGGACTTTTATCCTTTTAAACACGAAGGAAATGATGGCTATGATGCGGTTGAATGGACAGCGGGACTGCCATATTCTGATGGAAACGTCGGGATGTTTGGTTTGTCGTATTACGGTTATACACAATTGCTTGCTGCAGCCGAAAATCCACCCCATTTAAAAGCCATCTTTCCGGCACAAACTTTAAGTGATATTAGAGATGGCGGCTTTTTTCGAAATGGGGTTTATGAGTTAGGCCTGAATATTTCATGGGCACTTGAGTCTATTGCTGGCGATGAGCTTAAACGAAAATATGTGAACCTAGCAGAATATGAAGAAAAGATGCGAGAATTGGCTGAGTATATCGACACGGTTGAAGATTGGTATACAGCTGTACCATTGAGGGAATGGCCGCCGTTAAAAAATTTGGACATCTTAAGCTATTTTTTCGAAATGGCTGAATGGAAACCCGACGATGATGCTTGGAAACAAGTTTCATTGACAGAAGAAAAATTGAAGAAAATAAACGTGCCAGCTTACCATCTTGCTGGTTGGTACGATTGTTTCTTAGGACCTTCAATTGCTAACTTTGTAAAGTTGAAACAGAGCTCAAATCAAACTCAAATGTTAATGATTGGCCCATGGGCCCACGGAAACTTTGGTTTTTCCATCGGGGAACGCAGATTTGGGCTGCATGCTTCAGAAAACTGGATTAACTACAAAGAAGACCTAACGAATCTTCACCTTCGCTGGTTTGATCAGTGGCTGAAAGGGGTCGATACGTGCCTTCTTTCTGAGAAACCAGTTAAGATTTTTGTGATGGGAGAAAACGTGTGGCGTGAAGAGGAGGTTTGGCCATTACCTGACACCACGCATATTCCTTACTATTTTCATAGTGAAGGTGTTGCTAATACTAGATTTGGCAATGGGCAGCTTTCTACCGAACCTCCCAAAAGCGAACCCTTTGACCAGTTTATTTTCAATCCCAAATACCCGGTTCCGACAACAGGGGGCGGGACGTTACTTCACACGGGGGCATTAACTGGGCCTGCTGATCAGCGTGCAGTTGAGGAACGGGAAGATGTCCTCGTTTTTACAAGTCAAGTTTTAGAGGATGAGCTAGAGGTCACAGGACCGATTAAAGTGGTTTTATATGCTAAAACGGATGGGGTTGATACCGATTTCACCGCCAAATTAGTGGATGTACTGCCTAACGGGACCGCCTACAATTTAACGGATGGAATCGTACGGGCAAGCGATGTTTACAAGCGAATCGGTAATGAGGTAAAAGCCTATGAGATTGACCTGTGGGCAACGAGTAATGTTTTTATGCCTGGACATAGAATTAGGGTTGAAGTTTCTTCGAGCAATTTCCCAAGATTTGATGTAAATATGAATAATGGTGGAACAATGCTGACAGATCTGGAATCAAGACCTGCCATGCAAATAATTTATCACGAGGAAGACTATCCATCCCATATAATACTTCCGGTTATTCGCCGAAAGTAAAAAGTTGAGCATTCTTGTTATGAATCTGCCTGAACAAATATATTTCGGCTAAATCAGAGACTACTTCCTGATAATAAGGAGGTAGTCTTTTTGTTAGATTGATTGGAGGAATTTTATGAAAGGGAGATGCAAATTGTGATTGCTAAGAAAATAATCCCAGCAGCCTTAATAGTATTAAGCTTCTTTTTAATGTTTGAAACAGAGGTAAACGCAAAATCAGCACAAAGGCCGATAGTTATCCAAGGGGCCATGCCGGTCGAGGTTGACCAGTTAATTCGGGGATTAGAAAAAGTTAAAAAAGAAAAGTATGGATCGTTTGTTTTTTATAAAGGCGAAATCAACCGCTATCCGGTTATCGTTTCAAAAACAGGGAAAGGAATGGAAAATGCCGCGGCGGCTACGGCCATTGCCCTCGTCAAATATCACCCAATTGCTATTATTAATCAAGGTACATCAGGCGGCCATGTTCCCGATATACATGTTTTTGATATTGTCGTCGGAAAAAGAGTGACCAATATCGGCTCGTTCAAAACAGAAATAAGAGGAAAAAATCAAGGGATTGCCCCGACAACGTGGATGCCTATGGACTTAACCGCTTCAGAGGAAAGTGAGGAAGAGGTGAAGGCGGGGCAAATCCGATATTTCGAAGGAGATAAGGCGTTGTTAGCGGAGGCTATGAAAATAAGGAACCAGTATCACAAAGGAAAAGTTGTCGAAGGTACGATCGGTTCAGCGGATGTATGGAATAACGAAGTGGACCGAATCAATTGGCTGAACAGCCTATTCGGCACCTCTGTGGAAGAAATGGAAGCAGCATCAGCAGCCCAAGTTGCAGAAAGCTTCCAAGTCCCTTTCTTGGGGATTCGAATTGTCACTAATAACATTGTAAACGGTGAAAAATACAACCCCGATACAGAAACAGCAGGCCAGAGTTATGTGTATAAACTTGTTAAAACGTACATTTACAATTTAACAAAAAAGTAAGAAACATTTCCTCCTTATCATCCGTCTAATAGTTGAAATATCTGTGTCTTTTTTACAGGAATTTTTCAAGAAAAAATCGAATACATAGATGGAATGTAATTATTTGGTTTTTTGAATAAGGAGGAGTAAGCCTTGGCCCATGAACAATTGAATCCCACAATAGATAAAATTCTCGCGAACATTGAAAAGGTTATGATTGGAAAAAGAAATGTCGCGGAACTAAGCCTTGTCGCGCTGCTGGCAGGAGGCCATGTTCTGCTTGAAGACGTGCCAGGTGTTGGAAAAACGATGATGGTCCGTGCCTTAGCTAAATCAGTCAATGCCAACTTCCGGAGAATCCAGTTCACCCCAGACCTGCTGCCATCAGATGTAACCGGCGTGTCCATTTACAATCCGAAGGAAATGGAATTTCAATTCCGACCGGGTCCGTTGATGGGCAATATTATCCTCGCCGATGAGATTAACCGGACTTCGCCCAAGACACAGTCTGCACTACTCGAAGGCATGGAGGAAGCAAGTGTCACGATTGACGGCGTAACCCATAAACTCCAAAAGCCGTTTTTCGTCATGGCTACGCAAAACCCAATAGAATATGAAGGTACATATCCGCTTCCGGAAGCACAGCTCGACCGTTTTTTATTAAAAATGAAAATGGGCTACCCCGACATCCATGAAGAAATTGAGGTTTTGAACCGGGCGCAAAAGGTGCCGCCAATCGAGGACCTTCAGCCTGTTATTGATCTGGAGGGCCTGCGCGCCCTGCAACAAGAAGTCAAGGAAGTGTTCGTTGATGATACGATCAAGCGCTATATCGTGGATATCGTTAACCGGACAAGAGGGTATGGAAGTGTTTACCTCGGCGCAAGCCCAAGGGGATCCATTGCCCTGATGAAAGCTGCGCAAGCCTATGCCTTTATTTTTGGACGTGACTATGTGCTGCCAGATGATATTCAATATTTAGCGCCATACGTCCTGTCGCACCGGATTATTTTAAAGTCAGAAGCGAAATTTGAAGGGATCACCTCGGAGGAAGTGGTGAATCGGGTGGTTAACAGAGTTCCTGTTCCTGTCCAAAGGCTTGTGAAATAATATGAAAAAACTAAGGAAATTCACCAAAAGGGCTTGGAAATTTATCCTGTTATTTTTCTTGATCTTCCTGACCTTCTCCTATGCAATGTTCCAAGGGGGATTTGTCAGCTGGTTTCTGTTTTACAGCTTCCTGCCGTTTGCGGTTTATTGCGTTGCACTTTCCTTCTATTCTTTGAACGAACTGGAAGTCAAAAGGGTTCTGTCCAAAACGGACTACAATGCCGGGGAACCGTTAAAAGTAACCGTCCAGATAAGAAGGTCGAAAGGCTTTCCGTTATTTTATTTAATCATCCAAGATAACCTGGACCAATCATTAGAATATGCCGATAAAGCCAGCTCCACGAAGGCCATCTTGTTTCCCGGGTTTAAAAAAGAGTTTACCTATGAATATACCATCGATAAACTGCCGCGCGGCGAGCATTTTTTTCAATCCTTCACCCTAAGGACTGGCGACCCGCTCGGCTTATTTGAAAAGGAAAAAACACACCCAGCTGAAGGGAAAGTCATTGTCTACCCGGCCTATGCCGAGCTCCTCTACCGTCCGTTTGAGCATCAGTATGATCAAGGTTTGACAGCATCCCGAGAACGGGTCCAGCGCGATACGACCATGGCGGTCGGCGTCAGGGACTATCAGCCGGGCGACCGATTTTCTTGGATTAACTGGAAGGCAACCGCCAAGCGGAATGAGATTATGACAAAAGAGTTTGAACAGAGGCAGTCTCATGATGTATTTGTGGTGATGGACTGCGTACCGGATAAACGCTTTGAAGCAGTAGTTTCGTTCACGGCCACCTTACTAAGGGCTGTTTTGAAAAAAGGGGCGCAAACCGGTCTTCTTACCATCAGCAAGGAACGAGCCTCGTTTCCAATCAGAGGCGGGGAACAGCAGATGCAGCAGCTTTTCTATCATCTCGCAAAAATCGAAGCAAAAAGCTTTTTACCGCTAGAAAAGGTCATTGAAGCAGATGGCCTATTTATTCAGCAAACCGTTTCATTCATGCTCGTAACGGCCCAGTTAACCAAGCCTTTGATTGAAAAAGCCAGCTTTCTTGGCCAAAGAAAAGGGGCGATTACCCTTTTCCTCATCAAAGCTGAACATGAAGTGCCTGACGACAATGAACGCTCGCTCATTGTAGTTGCAAACGCCCGCGGCGTCCGTGTGATATTGGTTCATGACGGTCAATTCGCATCTGCCTTCTCGGAGGTGACGTTATATTAATGAAAAGAGATTTCCCAACCTTTCTTTTATATACCTTTGGATTTTTACTGCTTTGGGAGTGGCTTAGGCCGGTAGAACAATTAACAGATACGGACCATATCGAAACGTTTATTGTTTTTTTGATTATTGCGTTTGCCTTGTCCTATCTGCAAATGAAATGGTTTTGGCAATGGCTGATTAAGATTGTTTTCGTTCTTTTTTCGATTAATCGGTTCCATTACAAGGGGGGATTTTTTCACTCCGGATGGTTAGGTTCTTTTTCTGAGGATGTAATTAATAACTTATGGTCCATTGTGGCTAGGAACTGGAATGAACTATCGAATGAATTCCGTACCCTGCTGTTTTTTATCTTGATGTGGATCATGGTCTATCTTATCCATTATTGGCTCCTGCGACAGCAGCGGATCTTTATCTTTTTCTTTATGACGATAATATATATCACGGTTCTTGATACATTTACTGTCTATGATGCCAAAATTGCCATCGTCCGTACTGTGGCGGCCGGTTTTGCCGTCATGGGCATGCTGACGTTTTTCCGCATCAACCGAAGAGAAAATAGCAACAGCAACTCCGCTTTTATAAAAAAATGGATGGTGCCGCTTGTTATTATGGTTGCCTTTAGTGTGATTGTTGGAATTGCCGCTCCGAAGGCGGCGCCTATTTGGCCCGACCCGGTTCCGTATTTAAAAGCGGCGGGTAACAAGGGTGGCAGTGACGGCATCGGCGGTATCAGCCGGATTGGCTACGGGGCGAATGACTCCCGATTGGGCGGTCCGTTTATTGGGGATGATACCACTGTTTTTACGGTTGAGTCGAATGGCAAAAACTATTGGAAGGTTGAAACGAAGGATGTGTATACCGGTAAGGGCTGGCTTGCATCGGGGTCGACAACCATTGATTTTAGACAGTCTGATTTAGTGCCGGTATTATCTATACCAAGTAATGTGGAAACAACCAATGAAACAGCTAAAGTCAATTTGGCTGGGGAGTTTGTTTCTTATGTTGCTTATCCGGCAGGAATTCAAAAGTTCATTGATTTCCAACCAAATCTGCCTGAACAATACCCAATTCAAATTGATACAAATACGGAGAAAATCAGAAATATCGGCAATGTGGATTATACGGTTGATTTTAAAGTTCCTAAATACCAAGCTGTAGATTTAAGAAAAACGACCGGCTATGACCCGGCAGTGATGAACGCGGAGTTTTACAAAAGGTATACCCAGATTCCGGAAGAGCTGCCGCCAAGAATCAAACAATTAACAGAAGAGGTCACCGCTTCCGAAACGAATTGGTTCGACAAAGCCAGGGCAGTGGAGCGGTATTTTGGAAATACAGAATACACCTATGACCAGAAAAATGTCGCTATCCCGGGGGGAAAAGACGATTATGTGGACCAATTTTTATTCGATACGAAAACAGGGTACTGCGATAATTTTTCCAGTTCAATGGCCGTCATGCTCCGCTCGATTGGCATTCCAACCCGCTGGGTAAAGGGATTTACGGGAGGAGAGTTCCTGGAATACAGCCGGGATGACGAAACGAAAGAGCTTTACACAATCACTAATAATAATGCTCATTCCTGGGTAGAGGTATTTATCCCGACTCAAGGCTGGATTCCCTTTGAACCGACAAAAGGGTTCTCAAACAGTATTAACATAGACTTTACATCAGGGCAGACTTCCACAAATACGCAAACACCTGCGCCTGCACCTGTTAAAAAACCGGAAAAGAAGCCGCTCGAAGAAACAGCAAATGTAAAGAAAGATAACTCCTTTGATATCAGGGATATCTGGAGAAATATCCAGTTGTTCTTCAAAAATGAGTGGAAATGGATTGTGTTTGGCGGCATGCTTGCTGCTGCTGTTATTGCGCTTTTGTATCGAATTCGCGGCAAATGGTTCCCGTATCTCGTCATGCTGCGGTACCGTTTTAGGAAAAAGGATGAAACCATCGGTGCAGCCTACTTGATTTTACTAAGTCAGCTCGACCGTTACGGGTTAAAACGTAAGGAAAATCAAACACTTCGTAACTATGCCCGCTATATCGACACGTTCTTCTCGACGAGGGAAATGACGCGCTTAACGCACCGCTATGAGCAGTACATATACAATCAAAACCTGCCCGAGGGAAGCTGGAAGGAAACGCGGGAATTGTGGGAAAATTTAATTAAAAAGACAATCGCTTGACCAAAAAATCAACCTATTGATACAATATGGTGTAATTTAATAGGTGATAACCTTCATATATCCTCGATAATAGGTTCGAGAGTCTCTACCGGGCTGCCGTAAATGGCCTGACTATGAAGGCAGAATTGGTTAAGTATAATCTTTTACGAGAAAACTAGAATTCTGCCTTCCTTTTTCTTATGGGCGGGAATTCTAGTTTTTTTATTATTTGTGAGAAAACGGGAAAACTAAACTAACTTTTATAAAAATAGGGGTGGGCATTTTGTCTGGAAAGCAAGATATGATTGTCGTGTTAGACTTTGGAAGTCAGTATAATCAATTAATCACACGCCGAATTCGCGAATTTGGTATCTACAGCGAACTTCATCCGCATACAATTACAGCAGAAGAAATCCGCAAGATGAATCCGAAGGGAATCATTTTTTCCGGTGGCCCGAATAGCGTGTATGATGAAAATTCCTTCCGCTGTGACGAAGAAATTTTTGAAATGGGTCTGCCGATTCTTGGCATTTGCTACGGAATGCAGTTAATGACTGTTCATTTTAACGGCAAGGTTGAACAAGCGAAGCATCGTGAATATGGAAAAGCTACAATGAAGGTAGAGAACCAATCAGCTCTATTTGACGGTCTGCCGGAAGAGCAGGTTGTCTGGATGAGCCATGGTGACCTTGTTGTAGAAGCACCGGCAGGGTTTACTATTGATGCAACAAGCCCGTCCTGTCCGATTACATCGATGAGCGATGCTGACAGAAGACTTTATGCAGTTCAGTTTCATCCGGAAGTGCGCCATTCAGTTTACGGAAATGACCTTTTGAAGAATTTCGTATTCAACGTTTGCGACTGCAGCGGCGATTGGTCAATGGAGAACTTCATTGAAATGGAAATGGAAAAAATCCGCGCAACTGTCGGAGATAAAAAAGTTCTTTGCGCGCTTAGCGGCGGGGTAGACTCTTCGGTTGTAGCCGTATTAATTCATAAAGCTATTGGCGACCAGTTAACCTGTATTTTTGTCGACCACGGCTTATTAAGGAAAAACGAAGCAGACAGCGTTATGAAGACTTTCACTGAAGGTTTCCATATGAATGTTATCAAGGTTGATGCTAAAGACCGTTTCTTATCAAAGTTAGCAGGTGTTTCTGACCCTGAGAAAAAACGGAAAATTATCGGCAATGAATTTATTTATGTGTTCGATGATGAATCAGCCAAACTTGAAGGCATTGAATTTTTAGCACAGGGAACCCTTTATACCGATATAATCGAAAGTGGTACAGCCACAGCACAAACAATTAAATCCCACCATAATGTCGGCGGGCTTCCTGAGGACATGCAATTTAAATTAATCGAACCATTAAACACTTTATTTAAAGATGAGGTACGTGCGTTAGGTACCGAGCTTGGAATTCCGGATGAGATTGTCTGGAGACAGCCGTTCCCGGGACCGGGCCTTGGCATTCGTGTCCTTGGTGAAATATCGGAGGATAAATTGGAAATTGTCCGCGAATCGGATTGGATTCTCCGTGAGGAAATTAAAAAAGCCGGGCTTGACCGCGATATTTGGCAGTATTTTACCGTGCTTCCGGATATCCGCAGCGTTGGTGTCATGGGAGATACCCGTACGTATGATTATACAATCGGGATTCGCGCGGTCACTTCGATTGACGGGATGACCTCCGACTGGGCACGGATTCCGTGGGATGTCCTTGAAGTCATTTCGACAAGAATCGTAAACGAGGTTCCGCACATCAACCGCGTTGTCTATGACATTACCAGCAAACCGCCTGCAACAATTGAATGGGAATAAAAGTAAGGTAAAAAACGAACGATACTCAAAAAAATTTTTAGTATCGTTCGTTTTTGTTGTTTACAAACATAAAAAACGCTGTTAAAATAAAAATGTCAAATGAAGATATTGTCGAATTGCGTCGTATAATATTGGGGATATGGCCCAAAAGTTTCTACCGAGCCACCGTAAATGGCTTGACTACGAGGCAGTGTTTAATAGAGAGGCATTTTTATTCTTTTCTCTGTTTTCACCTGCCAAGAGTCAACGTTCCGGTAGAATGCCGGAACGTTTTTTTGCATAAAATAAAGGAAAAACAGGGGGAGAAAAGAATGCATAAGTATTTTGAGTTCGAAAAAGTAGGCACAAATTACCGCCGCGAATTTATGGGCGGACTGACTACGTTTTTAGCAATGGCTTATATTTTGGTTGTAAACCCATTAACGTTGTCACTTGCATCAGTTAAAGATCTTCCTGATGCAATGAGAATGGATTATGGAGCAGTGTTTGTAGCTACAGCATTAGCATCTGCATTAGGTTCTATTATTATGGGTCTACTCGGTAAATATCCGCTTGCGTTAGCACCGGGGATGGGATTAAATGCTTTCTTCGCTTATACAGTGGTGCTGGGAAGCGGAATTCCTTGGCAGCATGCTTTGGGTGCTGTATTCATTTCGGGCGTATTCTTCTTTTTACTGACGCTGACAGGTCTTCGGGAGAAAATTATTAATGCCATTCCAATTGAATTGAAACATGCTGTTGGTGCTGGTATCGGCTTATTTATTACCTTTGTCGGATTACAAAGTGCTGGAATTATCGTGAACAACGATGCAACACTTGTTGGTTTAGGAGATTTGTCAGCCCCAGGGACATTACTGGCGATTTTTGGTATCTTAGTAACAGTTATCATGATGACAAGAGGAATTAGTGGTGCTGTATTCTACGGAATGATCATCACGGTAATCGTAGGAATGATTTTTGGCGAAATTAAAATTCCTGACAAAGTTATTGGTCATGTACCAAGTATCTCACCTACCTTTGGTGCTGCGTTTTCTTCCTTTGGAGACAGTTCGTTTTATACAACAGCTATGCTGGGTATTATCCTTACCTTCTTGTTTGTGGATTTCTTTGATAACGCGGGGACACTTGTTGCGGTTGCCGGTCAGGCAGGATTAATGAAGGACGGAAAACTTCCTAATGCAGGAAGAGCCTTGGTTTCTGACTCTGTTGCTTCAACCGTTGGTGCTGTTCTTGGAACATCGACTACCACCTCGTATATCGAATCAACAGCGGGGGTTGCTGCTGGTGCCAGAACAGGATTTGCGTCACTGGTAACTGCTGCATTATTTCTTTTATCATTGTTCTTCTTCCCGGTATTATCAGTCATTACAGCACCGGTTACTGCTCCTGCATTAATTATTGTTGGGGTACTGATGGTTTCTTCTTTAGGAAAAATTGACTGGACTAAGTTTGAAATTGCCGTTCCGGCGTTTTTAACCATTATTGCAATGCCGCTTTCCTACAGTATCGCAACTGGAATCGCGATCGGTTTCATCTTCTATCCGATTACAATGCTGGTAAAAGGCAGATCGAAAGAAATTCATCCGATTATGTACTTGTTCTTTGTTATCTTTGTTCTATATTTTATTTTCTTAAAATAGTCTTGAAAAAGGAGCTGCGATTAATTATACAGCTCCTTTTTTTCTATCTTCAGGCACCATACTGGTCAAAGATATTGATGTCATGAAATTGTCGTTGACTTCCTGATGGGGCTCTTTTAGTATGATAATACTAATTGTTTTATTTGAAATGAGGATCAAAGGGTATGGCAAAACTTCAAATAAATAAGGCTTTAAATAATAATGTATTGATTGCTGAGCACCCTGCCTACAAGGAAGTTGTCATTATCGGCAAAGGCATTGGCTTTAACCGTAAACGGGGCGATTTTATTGATACGGAAAAAGTTGAAAAGCTATTTGTTCTTAAAAATGGAAAAGAGCAGGAAAACTATATTAAACTTCTTCCTTTTATTGACCAAAATGTTCATGAAGTAATCATTTCCGCCATTGGCCTAATAAAGCAGCGTACTCGTTCAGAGTTAAATGAACATATTCATGTTGCTTTAACCGACCACTTAATGTTTGCGCTAACTCGTGTCTCACAAGGGATGGAAATGAGCAATCCATTTTTGGTCGAAACGAAAGCGCTCTATCGTCATGAATATGAGGTGGCAAAGGAAGTCGTGAAATTGATTAAAGATAGAACCGGTATTGAACTCACAGTGGGGGAAATTGGTTTTATTGCTCTCCACATCCACAGTGCCATAACTAATAAGAATCTTTCTGAGGTTAATCAGCATTCCCAGTTGATCAGCAGATTGGTGGATATGGTGGAAGAGCAGTTACTGGTTGAAATTGATAAGGAAAGCATTGATTATATGAGGCTGGTCCGCCATCTTCGTTTTACGATAGAACGTGTCAGAAATGGGGAAAAAGTGGAAGAGCCAGAAAAAATCGCTTCCCTATTGAAGAATGAATATCCGGTGTGCTATAATCTTGCATGGAAGCTCATTAAGGTAATGCAGCAAGCTTTAAAAATGAAAGTGTTCGATGCAGAGGCTGTCTATCTGACGATGCATTTGCAGCGGCTGCAAAATAAATTTAAATAGTCATCGATTTACGTGTTACTGATTCGATCAGGCATGAGTAAAAAATTGATTGAAATGAGGACGTATGGGAACTCTATACCCATATCTTCATTCAATTGGTCTTTTGCTCATGCCTTTTTTGCGTCTTTTTATAAAAAGCATTCATTTAATGAGCTAGAATACAATTTCAGGAGGTTTAAATATGTTTAAGAGAGCTTTTGGCGTCTTACAAAAAGTCGGTAAAGCATTAATGTTACCGGTTGCATTACTGCCGGCTGCAGGGATCTTGCTGGCGTTAGGTGCGGCTTTAGTTAACCCGGCATTATTAGATTTGGCACCTTTCTTAGATAACGAAGGTGTCAGAATGGTTGCGAATGTAATGAAAAACGCCGGGGATATTGTCTTTGGTAACTTACCGCTCTTATTTGCGGTCGGGGTTGCTGTAGGATTAGCTGGTGGGGAAGGAACAGCTGGACTTGCTGCTATTATTGGTTATTTAATTATGAACGTCACAATGGGCACTGTTTTAGGGATTGATACGAAGGATATTAATGGTACAAGCTATGTTAGTGTCCTGGGAATCCCAACTCTTCAAACAGGTGTATTTGGCGGTATTATCGTCGGTATTATCGCCTCAGCTTTATATAATAAGTTCTATGAAATTGAATTACCTTCCTATTTAGGGTTCTTTGCCGGAAAACGGTTTGTGCCGATTATTACGGCAGGAACAGCCATCGTTTTAGGTTTGATCATGTTAGTCATCTGGCCGCCAATCCAGCATGGCTTGAATTCATTCTCAACAAACATGGTTGATGCCAATAGAACATTAGCTGCATTTATTTTCGGGGTTATTGAACGTTCGTTAATTCCTTTTGGTTTGCATCACATTTTCTATTCGCCATTCTGGTATGAATTTGGCAGTTATACAACAAAAGCAGGCCAGGTGGTTCATGGTGACCAACGGATCTTTATGGCTCAGATTTCTGACCATGTGAAAAACCTGACAGCTGGTACATTTATGACTGGTAAATTCCCATTCATGATGTTCGGTCTTCCGGCTGCTGCATTAGCTATTTATCATGAAGCGAGGTCTGAAAAGAAAGTGATGGTTGGTGGATTAATGGCATCTGCAGCCTTAACATCATTTTTAACAGGTATTACTGAACCTATTGAATTCTCATTTCTTTTCGTAGCACCGGTTTTATTTGGAATTCATGCGATTTTTGCAGGTCTTTCTTTCATGGTGATGCACCTATTAGATGTAAAAATCGGGATGACCTTCTCTGGCGGTTTAATTGACTACATTCTGTTTGGTTTAATTAACCCGCAAACACATGCTTGGCTTGTGATTCCGGTCGGTCTTGTGTTTGCTGTGATTTATTACTTTGGATTCCGCTTCGCTATTCGCAAATTTAATTTAAAAACACCTGGCCGGGAATTGGAGGAAGAAGAAAATCAGGCGCCAACCGGCAAGGCGGGCTCTGGTGATTTAGCTGGGAATATCCTTGATGCGATGGGCGGCAAGCAAAACATTGCCCATTTAGACGCGTGTATTACCCGTCTCCGTGTATCTGTTAACGATATTAAACAAGTGGATAAAAATGAATTGAAAAAGCTTGGGGCAGCTGGTGTTCTTGAGGTAGGGAATAATATCCAGGCCATTTTTGGACCGCGATCTGAAACCATAAAGGGACAAATGAAAGATATAATGGAAGGAAAGCGTCCACGCACCACTGCTGTAGTTGCGCCAGAAAAAGGTGTAGAACAGCAAATTGAAGAAATAAATCCAGAGGCGCTTCAATCAGAGCATAAAGGGGAAGATGTATTTGTTTCTCCTATTAAAGGAGAAATCAAACCAATCACTGAAGTGCCTGATCAAGTATTTGCAGGTAAAATGATGGGTGATGGCTTTGCGATTGTTCCTGAGGAAGGCATGGTTGTATCTCCTGTTGACGGTAAAATTGTTAACCTGTTCCCAACAAAGCACGCCTTAGGCATTCTTTCTGATAACGGCCGTGAAATTCTTGTTCACGTAGGTATCGACACAGTTAACCTGAAGGGTGAAGGCTTTGAAACATTGGTGTCTGAAAATGACCGTGTTACAAAAGGCCAGCCGCTGTTAAAGTTTGATATTTCCTATATTAAAGAGCATGCCAAATCAACGATTACACCGATTGTCTTTACCAACTTAACTGAGGGTGAAAAGGTAGTTATTGAAAAGCAAGGGCTTGTAGACATTAAGCAAGAAGGCATTATTAAAATAACAAAGTAATGTATTAAGTTGCCGGCTCTTTATAAGGGCCGGTTATTTTTTTTGAAAAAAATCTTTATAATGTGTTGACGAATTTAATCCAGGGTGATAGTATATTAAAGCAGTCGTTACTGGCGAATTAACAACAATTTGATAGTGGATACTTCAAAAAAGTTATTGACTTTGAGAAAACGATGTGATATATTAATAGAGTTGCTTCTGATGAAGTGATTTTAAAAAAATAGTTCTTTGAAAACTAAACAAACAAAAACGTCAACAAACAATAATATTCGTTTCGTTTGAAACGAAGCCAACGTAACATTTTCGAGCTAATCAACTCAACTTTATTGGAGAGTTTGATCCTGGCTCAGGACGAACGCTGGCGGCGTGCCTAATACATGCAAGTCGAGCGAATCACTGGGAGCTTGCTCCCGGTGATTAGCGGCGGACGGGTGAGTAACACGTGGGCAACCTGCCTGTAAGACTGGGATAACTTCGGGAAACCGGAGCTAATACCGGATAATTTCTTCCCTCACATGAGGGAAGGTTGAAAGTCGGTTTCGGCTGACACTTACAGATGGGCCCGCGGCGCATTAGCTAGTTGGTGAGGTAACGGCTCACCAAGGCGACGATGCGTAGCCGACCTGAGAGGGTGATCGGCCACACTGGGACTGAGACACGGCCCAGACTCCTACGGGAGGCAGCAGTAGGGAATCTTCCACAATGGACGAAAGTCTGATGGAGCAACGCCGCGTGAGCGATGAAGGCCTTCGGGTCGTAAAGCTCTGTTGTCAGGGAAGAACAAGTATCGGAGTAACTGCCGGTACCTTGACGGTACCTGACCAGAAAGCCACGGCTAACTACGTGCCAGCAGCCGCGGTAATACGTAGGTGGCAAGCGTTGTCCGGAATTATTGGGCGTAAAGCGCGCGCAGGCGGTCCTTTAAGTCTGATGTGAAAGCCCACGGCTCAACCGTGGAGGGTCATTGGAAACTGGGGGACTTGAGTGCAGAAGAGGAAAGCGGAATTCCACGTGTAGCGGTGAAATGCGTAGAGATGTGGAGGAACACCAGTGGCGAAGGCGGCTTTCTGGTCTGTAACTGACGCTGAGGCGCGAAAGCGTGGGGAGCAAACAGGATTAGATACCCTGGTAGTCCACGCCGTAAACGATGAGTGCTAAGTGTTAGAGGGTTTCCGCCCTTTAGTGCTGCAGCTAACGCATTAAGCACTCCGCCTGGGGAGTACGGCCGCAAGGCTGAAACTCAAAGGAATTGACGGGGGCCCGCACAAGCGGTGGAGCATGTGGTTTAATTCGAAGCAACGCGAAGAACCTTACCAGGTCTTGACATCCTCTGACACTCCTAGAGATAGGAATTTCCCCTTCGGGGGACAGAGTGACAGGTGGTGCATGGTTGTCGTCAGCTCGTGTCGTGAGATGTTGGGTTAAGTCCCGCAACGAGCGCAACCCTTGATCTTAGTTGCCAGCATTCAGTTGGGCACTCTAAGGTGACTGCCGGTGACAAACCGGAGGAAGGTGGGGATGACGTCAAATCATCATGCCCCTTATGACCTGGGCTACACACGTGCTACAATGGATGGTACAAAGGGCAGCGAAGCCGCGAGGTGGAGCCAATCCCATAAAACCATTCTCAGTTCGGATTGCAGGCTGCAACTCGCCTGCATGAAGCCGGAATCGCTAGTAATCGCGGATCAGCATGCCGCGGTGAATACGTTCCCGGGCCTTGTACACACCGCCCGTCACACCACGAGAGTTTGTAACACCCGAAGTCGGTGGGGTAACCGTAAGGAGCCAGCCGCCTAAGGTGGGACAGATGATTGGGGTGAAGTCGTAACAAGGTAGCCGTATCGGAAGGTGCGGCTGGATCACCTCCTTTCTAAGGATAATGCAGTCCTTATGGACTGATAAGAAGTTGACTGTTTCTTGTTTGTTTAGTTTTGAGGGAATTATCTCTCAAAACCTTATTTTTTTGCTCCTGCGCCGCAGTAACTCGAGGAAGTGAATCCTCAGCTCGTCGCAAGGCTGCAAGAAGTAACGCTCTGATGTTTAATCATGATGTGATTGAAGTCAGTAGCCTTGTTCCTTGAAAACTAGTTAATCGTAAAAGAAGAAGTAACCAAGTAAGAACCGAGTAATCGCCATTTTAGTTTTTCTCTCTTATTTTTAAGAGTAAGTAATACCTTTTAGGTTAAGTTAGAAAGGGCGCACGGTGAATGCCTTGGCACTAGGAGCCGATGAAGGACGGGACTAACACCGATATGCTTCGGGGAGCTGTAAGTAAGCGCCGATCCGGAGATTTCCGAATGGGGAAACCCACTGTTCGTAATGGAACAGTATCTTTACCTGAATACATAGGGTATTGAAGGCAGACCCGGGGAACTGAAACATCTAAGTACCCGGAGGAAGAGAAAGCAAACGCGATTCCCTGAGTAGCGGCGAGCGAAACGGGAACAGCCCAAACCGAAAGGCTTGCCTTTCGGGGTTGTAGGACACTCAACATGGAGTTACAAAGGAACGGGGTAGATGAAGCGGTCTGGAAAGGCCGGCCATAGAAGGTAAAAGCCCTGTAGTCGAAACTTCGTTCCCTCCTGAGTGGATCCTGAGTACGGCCGGACACGTGAAATCCGGTCGGAAGCAGGGAGGACCATCTCCCAAGGCTAAATACTCCCTAGTGACCGATAGTGAACCAGTACCGTGAGGGAAAGGTGAAAAGCACCCCGGAAGGGGAGTGAAAGAGATCCTGAAACCGTGTGCCTACAAGTAGTCAGAGCCCGTTCATGGGTGATGGCGTGCCTTTTGTAGAATG